>JAFYEL010000089.1 GCA_017544285.1 Lachnospiraceae bacterium
CGGACTTAAGCTCACTACAAATCTCGATCACCGCCGAATCCCCGAGGTACAGGTTGTCCGGCGTCTTGTTACCCTCATCATCTCTAATATTGTCTTTGATAATGATCGCTTTCTGACCGCCGCCGGACATTTTTATATTGGCACTGTCTACAAAAATGCCGCCGCCGTTTCCTTCCGTGGTGCAGTTCCTGACCAGAACGCCTCTTACATTCACAAAGTCACTGCTATAGATCGCTCCGCCGTTCTCTTCCGCCGTATTAGAGGTAAACTCGGCATAGTCTATAAGCAGGTCACTACTCGAGGCTATACCGCCCCCCTTTCCGCCGGCCGAGTTGCCTTTTATAACGGGTCCGTAAAGATAACTATCCTTCTCCGAATAAATCCCTCCGCCGTCTCCGTCGGCTGAATTATCATGTATCGAAGCAGGATAAACCACCAGCCTGTCTGAAGAATATATTCCGCCACCATTTTCGGTTGCGTGGTTTTTACAGATCTCTCCGCCGTTAATACGGGTGCCTCCAGCCGAGTGTATACCGCCGCCGTTGTCCGATGTGTTGTCAGCGATAACTCCCGAGAGCATCTCAAAATCCGCATCTTCTGCCACTTTGACACCTGAATCTTTGCAGCCTACGATATTTCCGCCGTCCATGAGAAGCTTTGCGCCTTTTTCAACGCCTATGCCGCCCGCATATCCCGTGATACTTCCGCCCGAGTATGCAAAGTAGGACGAAGTCGATCTCTTGGTTTTTACAGCCGCGCTGTCCGTGAGGGTCAGAACCACCTCTTTATCATCATCCTGATCGGGTGTGACAGTGATCAGAGGGCCCGTGGCCACATCGCCGGATAAAACCTTGTCATTCAGATCCAGAGTGATTGAATTGTTTACCGCCAGCCCCACTTCAATATCTTCGACATCGGCAAGCAGCTTGACCGTATCACCGTCCAAAGCCCCCTTCAGGGCATCCCCGGGATCGGAATAATCCACTGTCATTGTGCTGTTTATTGTGCGTGCCTTAGCTGTTCCGAAAACAAGCTCCATGGCTCCGCCATTCGTTGAGACCACAGCCTTTTTACTGCTGTCTCCGTCGCAGGAGAAGATGGTGGTGGGGCAATACCCCAGTACCTTATCCTCGTACCCGTCGGTAAAGACATCATCAACATCGGAAAGAGTTACGCCTATGGTGCTATCAGAGCTTGGAGCACTCTCAAAGCCAAGAAGCACATTCTGGCTGTTGTCAAGATACAGGTTCCCTCCGGTGTTATTCTTTACATTGATCTTTCCCTCGCCCAGGGAAATACCGGCAGCAGCATAGATTCCGCCGCCCTCGGAGGCTTTATTGGCGGTTATGGTTCCACCCGCAATAAGCGTTGTACCCTTAGAATACACTCCGCCACCTTCACCTGCTGAGGTGTTTGACTTTATGGTTCCGCCGTTCATGGTAAACTCACCGGTATTTACGTATACTCCGGCTCCGGTACCTGTGCCGGATTCGCCCGTCATTACCACTGCATTGTTTGACTCTATGGTTCCGCCGTTCATGGTAAAGCTGCCGTCCACATATACGGCGCCGCCATTGTTTGCACTGTTGTTCTTTATCTCGCCGTCATATAAGACCACATCTCCTGCAGCGGTTACGGCTCCACCCATACCTGCATGGGACTCTTCATTGGAATCCGTATACTCTGTGGCCTCATTTCCGTCTATGATACCGCCGTGGATATAAAGGGTAGCGCCCGACTCCACGCAGATACCGCCGGCATAGCCGTTGTCGATGGCCGAAGCCTTTCCTCCGCTGATGTGTCCCTTGTAGGCCTTTGTATCGGTGAGCTTTCCCTTTATTAATTCCCAGCGGCTTCCGTCATAGATATGGACCGTAGCTCCACCCTCAATGATCAGGGCAGGGCCCTTGCCGTTTCCACGTATGGCATAACCATTCAGATCCAGGTTTATATCTTCATTTATGCGCACGGTACCGGCGCTCAGGTTGTTTGAAAGATAATACCCCGTGCCCTTCTTGTAGTTATATTCATTGGTATACTTTTCTTCTCCCTCATCGTAAGTAGTGGATATGGCATTTGTGAGGGGCTCTCTGAAGTCAACCGGATTACCTGCCTCATCAAAAGCATAGCTGTACCTTTGTGAGGAAACATATACTCCATCATTCCCCTCTTCTGCCGCATCCTCGGCTACGGGAACATCCTCAACCTCTCCGGCATCCTCCGTAATTTCCGCATCTTCGGTCTGCACACTGTCAGAAGGCTCAACTTCCGTATCAGGATCACTGTCACCGGCCTCATTATCTATGGTCTCTCCGGTAACCGCTTCTTCCTCACCGCTCACAGGCTCGGTGATCACATCTTCCGCTTCTGCAGTTTCTTCAGCAGCCTCTTCAATAACCTCAGCCTCGGGAGAAACAGGTATCTCTTCCCCCGCCCAGGCGGAAACCGCAGGCCCCGTAAGCACCATGGCGGCCGAGAGTGTGAATGCCATCATTTTCGATATAAGCATATTTTTCATTTCAGTATCTCCTCTACCTTGTCTATCCCCTTGTTAACCGTTGCGAAATAATCCCTGCCTCTTTCCAGGGTATCGATAAGCTGTGCCCTGTCATCTCCTGTGGCCGGCGGCCTGTCCATAAGCTCCGTCATTTCCTTTTGCACCATGCAATCCACATAGTACATGGCGCTGCTCTCCTCGAGCATGGCGGATACATCACAGACTTTGTCATAAAGCTTTTTAAATCTGGGATTGTTGTATTTACCGTCCCAGACCATTTTATACATTTCATCATATATACGCAAGCCGCTGCGTATCTCTGTGGATAGTTTTTCGATCTCTGTCTTAAGATCCCCCATATAGGCCTCGAACTCGGCCCTCTGCTCATCGCTCATTAGGGGTTTTGCCCCCAAAAGGAAGGCCGAGGCGTCAAAATCCGAGGTACAGTACTCATCCACCGCTTCCCTGAGGGTCATCTCCTTTGCGCCGTGGATCCTGGCGCCTCCCTCGGTGGCGTTTATCACCTCGGCGTCCGGCCTCATGGTTATGGCCCGCTCAAACCAGTTCCTGTAGGTCATGAATTCATGGGAGGATCTGACCTGTGTTCCGTCGATCCCCTCCATGTAGCATTCGTTCTTTGAAAGATCCAGCTGCCAAGAGGCCCTCAGGCTCCCCTCGGCGTGGCTTTTGTTGTCGGTATACGCCAGATCCTGGCCCACCAGTATGATGCGCCTGATGCCAATCTGAAGCATAAAGCTCATGGCCGCGTGGGCCACCGAGCCTCCGGTCTTCAATTTCGGAAGTTCCATCCCCCTTGCCTCCTCAAAGGCACTGATATGGGGATTCCTGCCCTTTCCGAAAAACTCCGGCGCCCGCCTTGATACAAAGGCGTTGCGGGTGGTATCTATGTCGCAGCAAAGGGGTATGTCCGCCACCCTCGGGTCCTCAAAATGGCCCTTGTTCTTTTTCGCATCAACGCAGAAAAACATGTCCGGCACTATATCCGCCTTTAAGAGCACGCTCACCGCGCTGTCGGCGCAGGCTATGAAGGCCCTGCCCTTTGCCCTCTTCAGCTCCTCTATGTTTTTCCCAAGGGAGGGGCCGCTGGACACTATGATCCCCGGCACCTTTTCCGGATCATCTATGTGCAGCGAGGATATCGCAAGGCTCCTCTCCAGCACCGGGGCGTTGCCCAGGGAATTCTTCACAAAGCTCTCGCCGAAGCGCCGCATCACGTCACGGTTTGCCACCATGGAGCTGATGACCTCCGTCACCGTAGTCTCAAAGTATGCGTGTTCCTCGGGATAGAGCCTTTCGTAGTTCATGTAGGTAAGCCGCTTAAGGGCGTCAATATCCGTATATTCAAGACCCGCCCCCAACACGTGGAAAAGATCCCCCTCGGCGAATTCCTTTTCCTCGGTCTGGGGGAACATGAGGATCATTCTTTCATCCTTCAGTATGTCCGTCAGGTCAAAGTGCTCCAGCACAAAATGAAAAAGCCTGCAGTCCGGCTCATAAACCAGAAGAAAGGCCCCGGGGCTGAGCATCTTCAGGATGCGGCGGGCGTACATGCCGTTTCCCAGGCCGAACATCAGGAATTTTGCCCCGAAGAGAGGATCAAGATGAGCCTCCCATATATCCAGAAGACCATCGGATGAGTACATGGAGTCCAGCTGAAAAAGCCGGCCCTCCTTTATGCCGTAGAGCACATCGCGATCCTCTATGGTCTCGGCTCCGAACTCCGTATCGGGAAGCCCAAGGCCTACGGTATCCTCTCTTGACAGCCTCTCCATCAGGTCAAAGACATCCCTGTGATATGACTCAAGAATATTCAGGTTTTTTCCAAGCAGGGTGCTCATTTCAATCAAGCTCCTTCAGTATCAGTAAAAGATTTTCCTTCATTTCGAAATTCAGTGCGTCCGCAGCCAGGAAATGATCCTTTCGCTCCAGGGCATCCAGGATCCTGCCAAGCTGGGCGGGCCAGTATTCCCTGTCCTCGGCGTGCTGCGATAGCGGCCCGTCGTAGAGGCCCATGATCTGTGGTATGGCCTTTGACATGGCGTCCGTCAGCTTCCTCATGCCGCCGGCGCTCTTTGCATCATCGCCCTGCATAAGGATTGCCAGGTATTCGTCTATGCTGTTTATCAGTCCCTCAATGGTATTTTTGATCTCCGTCATATGAGCCCCGCCGTTCTGAATATGTACTCCAGTCTGTCCTCGTAGGAAAAATACTCCCTGGCTTTTTGATAGCCGCTGCGCCTGATGGCCTCGGCCTCATCCGGATGGGAAAGATAGTAGCCGGCCTTTTCCACCGCATCAAAAACATTGTCGTAAACAACCAGGTCCACTCCGTTCTCAAAGTGCTCGAGGATCTCCTCCTGGTAGTTTGCCAGACAGAAGCCCCCGGCTCCGAGGATGTCCACCACCCTCTGGGGTATGCCGGTGCGTATGCACCTTAAGGTGGTGTGGAGGTTGATCCTGCTGGTCTTAAACACCGTGGGCATCCCCGTCAGGTAATCGCAGGTGCCCATGTAGGTTACGCTGCTGAGTATATCCGGGCACTCAATGGAATAGAGCTTTGTGTCAAAGCTGTCCCCCATGAGCTTCATCAGCCTGACCCTTTCCCTTCTGGTGACCACCTTTGAGAGCTCGTAGAAAAGCCATTCCCGGTGAATCCTGACACCGGCGCCCGGCATGGTCTTTGCGTAGTGGGCATTGACCCTTTCTATGAAGGCGTCGGGATCGCAGATGTCCGGCAGAAAGCAGCCGTACAGGTCCGTCTGGGCGGCGCAGACCGCATCCACGTAGCCCCTGTCATATTCGCTCATGGCCTCCCTGAACTTCGGCAGGTCCGACTCGTAGAACCGCCCCACAAAGGATACGTCGGCACCGTAGTGCTCCGCCTCCTGCTTCGTGGGCTTTATCATATCAAGCCTGTCGCAGTTTACCGCCAGGGGCAGGTGATAAACATTGGAAAAGCCCTGCCTTTTGTACTGCCTGGTGTGCTCCCTGTCAAAGAGGAAGACGTAGTTGGTCTCAAGGGCCAGGGTCTCTTCCACATTGTTGGCGTTTAAGGGGCAGTCAAAGCTCCAGGCCAGGTACTTAACCCCTGCTTTGCAGCAGCACCGGGCTACCAGTGGGAAATAGTTGATGGAAAATACCGCATCATAGCTGCCTTCCGCGAGCACCCTTGAAAACCTCTTTACGAAGAATTCATCGTGGGCGGTATCCCTGAAGCAGTAGGATACGGTGTGAAAACTTATATTCTTTTTTTTCAGAGCGTGCCTTATGTCTGCGGAATTGAGCACGCCTCCGTTGAATTCAAAGATCAGGATATTCATTTACATAGTCCTCAAACCATGACTTATAATCGGCGCTCCCCTTCATGCCGTCCCCCAGCTCGTGTCTTTTTACATTGGGGACCAGCGGGAATGCTGCTTTAAACTCCTCCATATCCTCGCTTCCCGGGATATAAGTGAACATCGACAGGTTCTGGAGGTGGGAAAGAGCCTCTTCGTGGGCGGAGGATCTTTCAAACAGGATGTGGGCCATTGGCATTTTCAGGGTGTTGTAGGACAGCACGTCCATAATGTTCACCATTTCAAAGCCGGCGCAATCCAGAGTGATGAGGATGTCCGCTTCGGAATCCTTTATGGTATAAAACTTTTCGTGCTCCGCCATACAGCAGTTCATGTCAAAGATGGTGGTCTCTGCCTCATCGAGGGCTCCCTTGATCCAGCGGGATATCTCGGCGTGCTGTGGTCTGCGTGACGTATCCGTTACGATTATGATCCTGTACATAGGCTCCTTTTCGCACAAAAACCTGCCTTGCAGGATATGCAAGGCAGGTCTTTAGTGATTCAGAATTTCTGGTCCATATATCTGGCATCCTGTACCGCGGTTCCGGTCATGCTCTTGTAATAGCCGGATGCCACCTGCATGGTGTTTTTGGACTGTCTTACCCTCTGGTGCTCCGATCTGAAGCGGTTTTTGAACTTCACATCATTTCTGCGCTCAGAGGCCTCGATGGCCGTGCTCTTCTGGGTGATGGCCGTGATGAGCAGCTGCATATCACGGATATCGCTCACGTGGGAGGCTCTGTCTTTTGTGAGGGTTTCTTTGGCCCTGTCATATATGGCCTCGAAACCGGTGTCCAGAAACCTCAGGTCTGTGATGAACACCGCCTTTTCGTCCATTATGCGGTCAAAGGCCTCGGAATCAAAGACCGGAGCGTCCAGCAGCTTTGACTGCTCTTCGTTTCTCTTTATGAGTTCATCCAGCACGGTTATCTTTTTCTTGAGGCTTTCTATTAAGATGGCAATGTAGTTTTTTGTACCCATATGTTATGCGCCCTTACCGGCTTTTTGCATGACCTCTTTCCAGGTATCTCTCATGGTGCGCAGATGTGTCATGGCTTCCTCAAGGGGAACCTTGCTCTTTTTCATATTTGCATCCACCAGGAGCTTTCTGATGTATACGTATACATTGTCGAAGTCTTTTGCCACGGGATATTTATGATTCAGGGTGGACCTGAATTCATCTATTATGTCCTGAGCCTTCATAAGGTTGTTATGGGCCTTCTGAAGGTCGTTCTGCTCGATGGCCACCATGGCTATGTTGCAGAACTTGATGGCACCCTCGTAGAGCATCAGAGTGAGCTCTGCCGGAGTTGCCTGCAGGATCTTGTTTGTCTGGTACTGGGCGTATGGATTATTTACTGCCATTTCATCCTCCGAAAAATTTAGTAATTAAACAGTCCCGTGATGGCGCTGGAGCTGGACTGAAGCTTTGTGAGGGCTGTCTCCATCCTTGAGAACTGCTTGTAGTACTTGTCCTCAATGTCGGCAAGCTTATCTTCGTAGTCCGCAAGTGCCGTCTTGTATTTGTCGTACTGGGTGTTCATGTACTTGTCTTCGTAGAAGGAGCCGTAGCTGCTGTTTACGGAAGATGCTGCCTTTGACTGAAGGCTCTTGTACATGTCGTTGGTCAGGCTGGTGAAGAACTCCTGTACACCCTCGGGATCTGCCGCTATGGCTGCCCTGAGCTTGTCTGCATTAGCTGCGGTGTCGGAATCATCGGGATCGCCGTCAATATGGAAGACGCCCTTTTCCCCGTCGGGTGCGAGCAGGTAGCTCATAGTCTCGATACCGAAGGATGAAAGCGACATCTTCTGACCGTTTATGGTGTAGGTCTTCTGCATTGCCTACTTCATGGCATCTATGAGATTGCCCAGGCTTTCATCCCTGCGGAGCAGCGAATCGCGGATCTTTTTCTCCCATGCTTCAACCTCTTCATCGGACATTGCCTCTTTTTCCTCACTGGTGAGGATGTCGTACTTGGCTGCCGAATCAGCGTTGTAGGATTTATCCATCTCCTTGATCAGTTCATTGTACTGGGAGATGAAGTTTTTGATGTTGTTGTAAACGGCATCGGTATCATTCGAGGTGGTCAGGGTGATGGAATTGTAATCATCAGCCGTGAGCGTTGAGGGATCCTTGCCTTTTGCGTCCTCTGTGAGGCCGGTAGTGCCGGTCACATTGATGGTGAGTCCGTTTATTTCGAAGGCGTTCTTTGAGCTCTCGAAGAATGCTCCGTTGAGGTAGATCTGTGCGTCCTGGCCGTAGATACGTACCGCGGTGGAGTTGCCTTCAAAAGAGCTGTTTATAACGTTCTGGGCGGTGGTGACCTTTGTCTTTAAGTAGTCAAGGGTCTCTGCCTCAAGCCTGGCTGTGGGCTCGCCCAGTCCTTCGTCGTCAAGGGTTACATACTCTGCAGCAGCCTCGATGATGGCGGTCTGGGAATCTATGGTCTCATTGGCCGAATCGATGGCGCTCTGTGCTGCTCTGGCCGCGCCGTAGTTGGTGATGGCTGCCCTGGCGTCCTCAAGCTGTTCCTGAAGCTCTGCCTTTTCGTCGGGATCCTCGGTCTCGGCTATCTGCTTTGAAAGATCGTTTGCCTGAACCTTGAGAACAGTATCTGTCAGAGACTCGAGGGTTATGTCCTTGAGGGAATCGGCTGCCAGGCCGCTCATGCCGTACTTTGTCTTTTCCTCATCGGAGAGCTCTTCGCCGCTCTGGATGCGGTCGTAAAGATCACGGGCCGTATCCTTTGCAGTCTGAAACTGCTCGCTGGCTTCAAGCTTTGAGGTAAGACCTTCCTCTACAAGATTGTTGTCCTCATCGTATCTGTCATCAAGCTTTGCCTGATTTTCGGCCTTTTTCGCATTGGCCTTGTCGATGAGATCCTGAGCGTCGACTATCTTTTGCTTGTATGAGGAAACGCGGCTTGCAAGCTCTGCCTCGTATACTGCCTTTGAAGCGGCATCGGCGGGCTTTCCGTCCTCACCCAAGGTGTTGAAGTTGTAGTCTGACCAGGCCTTGTAGGTTTCGTACTCTGCGCTGCCCACGTTTGCTCCGGTAAAGATACCGGCGGTGGTGAGTGCATTGATGGCGTTTACGTCGTCGCCTACGATCTCGAAATCTCCGGGGGCTCCGGAATTCTTGGCGCTGACGAATATACGCTGGTTGTTTGCGTCAAAGCTGGCGTTTACTCCTGCGTCGTTGAGCTTTTTAACGAGGCCGGAGATGGTGGTATCCATACCGATCTCGATCTGGGTGGTGGCACCGTCTGCCCCGGCCTTTACCGAGATGGTGGTGTTTACGCCGGCATAGCCCATCTCTCTCAGAGTGGTGTCGCCGGCTACTTTACCCTCACCCTCAGTCTTTTTCAGAACGCCGCCGGTAAGGTATCCGGACTGGGCCATCTGCTTTACCGCAAGCTTCTGGGTACCCAGAACCGCCTCGCTCGAAGCGGTGACCGAAGCCTTTGTGGAATCCGAAGACGAAGCCTTTTTAACGTTGTAGGAGTTGGAAAAGCGAAGGTTATTCAGCGCCTTTGAGTAAAAGTTGTTAACCTTTTTGTTGAGGGAACTCCATGCCTCCATCTTCCATGAATACTTGGTCATGGTGTTCACTTTTTTCTGTTTTGTGCCTTTGTATGCGCTCATCAGGTCGGTGATCATGGCTTCTGTATCAAGACCTGATGCCATACCTGTTAATCGTATAGACATATTGGGAATCCTTTCCGACTGTTCAGTCTATTGCACATTATCGTTTTTCGTCAACGAGAATTCCCGCCATCTCCCAGACCTTCGCTATCATGTCGAGAGTCTTGTCAGGGGGAAGCTCCTTGATAACCTTGTCCGTGTCTTTGTCAACGATCTTGATGGTGACACGGTTGGTACCCTCGTGGATACCGTACTTGGCAATGGAGTTGTTCATCTTTTTGTTCATGTCCTCCACTGCTTTTTTGAGTTTTTCGTTGTCTTTTTGCGCGGCAGCCTCTCCGCCGCCTCCGCTCTGCTCACCGTCATCTGCCGCTTCGTGAGTAGCCTCTACTGCAGCAGTTGTCGCATCCGGTCTTATGGAAATATCCTGCAGCGGTTCCCCCTCCGTGGAGACTTCCGTTACCGGCCGTGATACCGGCTGCACCTGCGCAACAGTCATGGTCTGATATGCCGGTGTGCTGCTTATTGATTCTATAGCCATATCTCTCACCTCCTTGTAGTATGGCTCTGCCCATATGCGGGCAAAAATATGTATCCTTTCAATTTATCGGCAAAAACCTCAGTAATTTTAACATATTTTTTTAAAAAAGTTAAGAAAAGCGCTCCGGACCGGAGCGCTTTTGCATGTTATATAAGATCGTTCAATGCCGATGCGGCGTCCGCCGACATTGCCTCTTTGTTTGCTTCCTGGATCTGCAGGTAGATTTCCTTGCGGTACACCGAGATATCACGCGGTGCCTGCACGCCCAGCTTTATCTGGTCTCCCTTTATATCGTGGATCTTTATCTCAATGTTGTTGTTGATTACAAGAGCCTCATCCTTTTTTCTTGTGAGTGCAAGCATATTTTTCCTCCTAATTACTCCCCGGCAGCCGCTTGGCTCTCCTCCTTGAGCTTCTTGAGGGTATCATAGATCGGGTATTTGATCTTATAATCCTCACTTTCCAGAATGATCTGGCATCCTTTACGGTTCTTTGCGTTTATTACTATGGGTGCCTTGAGATTAACGGTCATCTCTTCGATCCGGCCCTGGGGTATGGTCATGGTAACCAGTACCAGCATGCTGTCCTCATCGAACTCGCCCAGGGGCTTTAACAGATCGTCGTCTACCTCGGGGTTGTACTCGGTGCATACAACCAGGGGGTTGATGACGGGGAGCGCGAAGGCGGGCTCGTCAAGTGATACGAACCATGCTACCGATGCGTCCTCTCTCTCACTGTTGTGCACGATTGCAAACTGTTTCAGATCAGGGAAGCCTATGATCCCGTTATCCATGCTGATTATACGATCATCAGCTATTTCAATTTCCCCGAAAACTTTAGTATTAACCTTCATTTACCTTCCCCTTTCCTATGCAGTTATACTGGGGCAAAAGCCCCGACTATGGACATTCTATCACGCTTTTAAATTAAATACAAATGTTTTTAAATATAATTCAGGAGGGACTGCTGGCTGATCTGGCCCGTCGCCATCAGAGCCGCATTGTATGTCATCTCTGCCTCTTTTACGTCGATGGTGATGTCGATGATGTCAACATTTTCGTTGTCGTCTGCCAGCTCTCTGGCCGTGGTCTTAAGATCCATCAGGCGGTTCCTTACCAGATCCAGCCTCTCGATGGTGGAGCCTATGGCCGTGCCTGCCAGAGTTGCCTTGTCGATGTAGCCAGAGAAGGTGGTGAGTCCGTGCTCAAAGAGCTTCTGGAGTCTGTCGTCAACCAGAGCCTTCTGCTTGTTGGCCGCATCAAGGGTGAGCCTTATGTTTTCGTATTCGGCGCTGCCCTCCTCGTACTCTTCCATCATGCTCTCAAGCTTCTTTACATTGCTCTCGGCTATGTTGCTGTCCTCGATGGCGGAAATTATGCCTTCGATGTCACGGCCGATGCCGTGTACGAATACCTCGGAAGCGTTGGTGTTTATCTTGAGCTGCTGGTTTGAGCTGACATCGTAGTTGATGGCCTGATCATGGGTGTCGTAGGTGATCTGGTCGATAATGTTTCCATCGTCGTCCAGGATCTTCTGTTCGCAGTCAAAATAGTGCTCGGGTCTGATGTCGCCCTCTTCCCAGTTGGATTTGTCGTATATGACGGTCATGACGTCGGAATCTTTGAGAGCCATCACAGTGGCTGCGGAATCACTGTCCAGGAGCACCTCTCCCGTCTCGGGTATCAGCACGCTCTTTCCGCCCTTAAGGGTAGCGGTTATGGCGTCGATGTATTCATCATAGGTTGCGTAGCTGTCCTTATTCAGTGTGGACAGGGAGATGGAGCTGGGAGACAGGGCGTTTCCGTCCTTGTCCGTCAGGTTTATGGCATTGGCGCTGCCGGGATCCACGTTGTTGTATGCCAGGCGGATCCTGGTGAACTCCGATGAGGTGACTACCTGCTCCTTGACCGGGGTGACAGGGGCATCAACTATATCGGTGTTTGCCGCCAGCTTGCCGTTTATCAGAGTGATCTTGTCCGCATCCGCCCTGCTGAAGGTCTCGGTTATGCCCTCATAGATCGTGGGCACATCTTCCTCTTCAAGGGTGAGCTTTGTGGAGGTGCGGTATCCGGTGAAGAGCTGTCTTCCGGCGTAATCCGCATTGCCGTCGTCGTAGATCTGATCCTTCAGGGCCTTGAGCTCCGAGAGGATGGCGTTTCTTGACTCGACGGTGTTGGTGCCGGTAGCTCCGGTGGTGAGCTGGGCCTTCATGGAAATAAGGATGCCCTTTGTGCTCTCAACCGCGTCCTGGGTGGCGGTGAGCCACGCCTCGGCGTCCTTGGTGTTTTTGTCGTAATACTGTGTGAGCTCGGTGACATTGCCCCTGAGCTTAAGTGCCCTGATGGCAACCACGGGGTCGTCGGAAGGGCGGGTGATCTTTTTCTCGGAGGCAAGCTGGTTGTTGAGCTTGTCCAGATACTCCTTGTTCCTGTTTATATTGGTCAGGGAGTTATTGTTCATCATTCGATTTGTTACTCTCATGGTTCTTACCTCCTGTCATTCCGTCCGGATAGTATCCCGGGTTATACTCCCGTCTCAAGTATCAGTCTGTCGTAGATCTCCGTCATTATCTGGATCATCTTTGCGGAGAGGTTATATGCGTTCCTGAACTTAACCAGGTTCAGGGCTTCTTCGTCGTTGTCAACGCCGGAGACCGAAAGTCTCTGGTTCTCGATGGTGCTCTGGATGTTGTCGAAGTTTGCCTGGAAAACGTTGGCCGAATTTGCGTTCAGGGCCACATCTCCGAGGACGCAGTTCAAAAATTCCGCCGAGGTACAGCCTCTGAAGAAATTCCTCTTGCTCTTCAACTTTTCAAGCTCTACCACGATATCGGATGCCTCAAGGTCGATCTTGCCCTGGGTGCTTGTGGTAGCCATCCTGCTGCCGTCGGCAAGCATGTAATCGCTAACGGCGAAGCTTGCGGCGGTGAGCTGTCTGTAGGAATCGGAGCTGCTGCTCTTCTTTCCGACGCTCTCGTCCACCAGGGTGTCGGGGTAATCGTAATCATCCTTGAAGGTGTAATCCTCACCGTTGTTGGAGCCGTTTACGTCCTTTGCCACAAAGAAGGCCACGGGGTCGGTGCCCATTATGCTGCTGCCGTAAAGGGGATTTCCGTTCATGTCCTCTCCGCCCTGCTCTATGGTGTTAAAGGACTGGGCAAAGAGCCTGATCCACTCGTTCATCTGCTCCTGGTAGTAGGGGATGCCCTGATAATCTATGGCCTGCCCCACCTCGGCTGCGGGCTGAATGCCCCTGGCGGTGTAGCTGTCCACGGATTTTTTGAGACCTTCGAAGCTGCGCCTTGCGCCGCTGTTGTCCAGGGTCTGCATGGAGTCGTCGATCATGTAGAACCTGTAGGTCAGGGTTCCGTCGGTGTCCTCCTCTACATCCCAGCCGTCAAATCTGTACTCGCCGTTTCCAACCTCTATGGTGCCGGTGGCGTTGAGTGTGCTCTTGGAAAGATCCTGCAGATATTCGTCATCTGCCGAGGTCTTTACGGTGATGTAATTCTTTCCGTCCTCGGTGCCGTAGCCGGTGACCGTGCCGTGGAAATACTCGTTGTTGTTTCCGTCACGCATCTGGAGCAGTCCCTTGAGCTGTCCGGAGTAGTTGGGATTTACGGGATAGTACTCCATGCCGGTGTCGGACCAGTAGATATCGTAGAGGCCGTCCGCGTCGGACTGGTTTGCCTTGTCCCAGTTCTCTCTGGCCTTTACCTCGAGGGTGCGGTAGCTGTAGGCCTCAACCAGGGTCTGGTTTCCGGCGATGATCACGGTGAACTTGTAGGCTCCCGTCTTTTCTCCCAGGGGCTTTCCCTCTGCGTCGGTGGCGTCGGTGGTGTAGATGGGATCCTCGCTGACCTCAACATCCACATACTTTGAAAGCTCATCTACCAGGACGTTTCTCTGGTCCCTGAGCTCGTTGGCTGCCAGGCCCTTGAGCTCAATGATGTTTATCTCGTGGTTCAGGGTGGCGATCTGCTCTGCCAGGGAGCTGATCTGCTCAACCACTGTCTTTATCTGGGAGTTGGTGTCTTCCTGGAGGGCGGCAAGGTTCTCGGCTGCGGTGTTGAAGTACTCGCAGAGGGCCTTTGCCTGGCCTATGAACTCTGTCCTGGTGGAGACATCTCCGGGGTTGTTCTGAACGTCCTCAAGGGCGTTGTAGAACTTGTCATATATGGTGGAGAAGCCCTGGATGGTCACTCCGTCGTCATTGAAATAGTTTTCGATCTGTGAGTTATAGAGGGATTTTATCTCGTACTCGCCCATGGAGGTGGTTGCATTCCTGTACTTCATGTCGTAGTAGGAGTTGCGAACCTGCTCGATGGAGGTTATGGTGGTACCGCTTCCGGCCATGCCGTAGCTGGTGTAGGTACGCAGCGCCTGGGAGGCCTTCTGGTTGGTGACCTGCCTGGAGTAGCCCTTTGTCTCAACGTTGGCGATGTTGTTGCCGGTGGTGTTGAGGGCCGCCTGGTATGCCGTAAGTCCGCTATATCCGATCTGTAATCCGAAAAATTGTGAAGGCATGGCTTTTCCTTTCGTAAGTTTATTTATCAGGTACCCAGTGTCTGGATAAGGTGTGAAAGCATCTCGTTTATCGCGTTTATGTACCGGCTGGATGCGTTGTACGCGTTCTGATACATGATCATGTTGTTCAGCTCTTCGTTGTCCGAAACGCCCACCACCTGCTGTCTGGAGGCCTCTACCGACTCAAGGGTCATGGCCTGGGTCTGTGAGGTGACCTTGTAGGCGTATCCGATGCCTGCTGCCTCTCCGATGAGGTTTGAGTAATACTCGGAGTAATTTGAAGGGGTCACCGCATTAGGGTTCAGTGTGGAAAAGTCCTGAGTGAATAGTCCCAGCAGGGCATCCGCCATCTCACGGTTTTCCTTATTGTCAACTGTCATGAAGCCCTTTGTGTAGGAGCTTCCGACCTCGTCCCTTGAAAGGGATCCCAGCTGATTGTACTGCTGCAGGAGCAGGGGATTTATCTTAAGATTTGCGGTGGTGTACCAGGTGGTCTTTGCACCGCTCTTCCATTCTTTTTCGTCTTTTTCGTCCACGGTGCCGTCACCGTTTATATCGGTTCCGGGGAACTCATCCTCAACCGGGGTCTGCATTTCCGTGGTCTTTTCCGCATCCAGAGTGCCCTGGCGCAGGAACACGCTTATGCCGCCCATGTAGTCGTTGCCTCCGGCATCCTGGAGAACGGGATTCAGAAGGTCGTTGAAGGCGGTAACGATGCCGTGGATCAGTTTATCAAACTCCGCCATGGTGTTCTGGAGAAGGGATTTGTTTACGGTTTTGTTGTAAACCTCAACCTCTGCGGTGTAGGTGTCCATATCGGCTGCGTAGGCAGCGCTGTCAAAAACTCCGCCGGGATTGTATTTCTCGTCGTTCATGTTGGGCTGTGTGGGAATGTCGGTGTAATAACCCCTGTCCGAGCCTCTGAGGAGAAGCATTGCCTTAAGGCTTCCCACATCGGTGTTCATGTCGGAGTTGATCTCTCTTTCAAGGTTGAAAACAGGGATCTTGTTTCCTTTGACATCGGAATCGTTGGCCCATACCACGTCGTAGAAGCCGGTGGTATCGTCAAGCTGGGCCTCCATGGGATTCATGTACTTGCGGGTGACGAAGTCCTTGTCTTCGAACTGGACCGTAACCGCACCGTCGGGATCCTCTTCGACCGTGACCTTTCCGAAGGCGGCAAGCTCGTCTATGAGCTGGTTGCGCGCATCGCGAAGGTCGTTGGCCTTTTCGATCTGACCTGCCTCTATTGCCTTTATTTTTCTGTTAAGCTCGAGGATTTTGTTGCCGTAGTCGTTGATGGTGTCTACGGTATCCCGGATCTGTGTGTTCAGAATATCCTGATATGATGAAAGGCCGTTGTAAACAGCCTGTGCCCTCTCAAGGAAGGTGGCACACTTGCTTACGAACATACCCTGGTTTGTGGCATCGGCAGGGCTCTTCTGAAGCTCTTCGCAGGCAGTCCACAGATCGGAGAGAGCTTCGCGGAACTCCACTCCTTCCATTTCGCCGAAGAGCGTATCAAGCTCAACCGCCACATTGTATGACTCATCGTAATACGCGGTGCGCCCGTTTTCGATCCTGTAAGTCCTGTCAAGGAAGTAGTCTCTCACCTGACGCACCTGGGCATACGATACGCCGAGACCTGTCTGCTGGTAGGAAATATAGGCCTCGCCGACACGGTGATATGTTTTGTCAGCCTGTACTACCTGCTGGCGGGTATACCCCGTGGTGTCAATATTGGAAAGGTTGTGAGTCACGGTGTGGAGCGCATTCTGGCTTGTCTGCAACCCCGACTGACCTATATACAGGCTACCCATTAATGACATAGGACTCTCCTTACTAACTCTTGGAATCGAATCGGCTCGGCTCCCCTGCCATTGAACCCTGGGCGTAGGTGCCGCTCCTGTTATAATCTCCGGTCTCGGGTCCGCTCTTTGCAGCCTGCATGAGATTCATGTCAAACTGGACCATATCGAGGGAAAGCTGTATGAGGCTTCTGTTCCGCTCGTTTATGAGTTTCATGTCCTCAACAGTTACCTTTAACCTGTCATAGACTGCTTTCAGTGCATCCCTTTCCCTGGGCTGCCGCTCCAAAAGCTCTATGATACCGGGGACCCTGAGTGTTTGAACGTCCTTGTTCAGTACGGTAGCTATGTCGCCGAGCACCTCTGTCCTGTGTTTTTCCAGAGACGCTATACGGTCGACAACGACCTGCTCCTCCTCCGTGATCTTTGCCAATGACTCCACGTCACCCTTTACGATGACCGGAGTTTTTCTCTGGGATATCTCAAGCAGCGCCTGATACTCCGAATCCTCTTTATCAAGTGTTGCGATAAAATCTTCGATTAGGCTTGCCACCTGTCTATCCTCCGTTTGTTACTTTGCTCAACCTGCAGCGTAAAACTTTTCGATAAGCTTGTCAGCAAAAGACTCTCCGCTAACTTCGTAGGTTCCGTTCTGGATCTTTGCCTTGAGGGGTTCCGTAACTTCCTTGCGGATATCGGGAGCCTGTGAGGCCGCCTTTTTGGCGAGCTGGAAATCTTTTCCTATGCTGGAAAACTCCACTGCATCCTTTTTGGAAACCTGTGAGGCTGAAGAGGTCTTTACGCTCTTTTTGGTGCTGTAAAGCTGCTGCACCTGAGTGTACGCCTGAATCCTCATACTCATTTTCTGTTCCTCCTTTGAAACCGGAATTCTTTAGATGTTATACTACATTTATCGAACGTTACACCCCAAAACTTAACCACAGAAATAACAAAAAAGGACGCCGGTTGCGACGTCCTTTTGTATTTATTTACCAAAGAGCCCCTTTTTCTTTTTTCCGGTGCTCTTTCCTCCGGGCTTTTCACCGCCCTTTACGCTCTCTTCGTAGCGCTTTGCACTGTTTAATGTATCGCCCAGCTCCTGGTCAAGCTGGAGCAGCAGATCCTTGGCCTTTGCGGATAGCTTCTCCGGTGTCTCAACCACAAGTGTCACATAGTGGTCGCCCTTGAAGGAAGGATCCCGAAGAGAAGGTACGCCCTTGCCCTGAAGCCTGATGCGGGCTCCGGTCTGGGTGCCGGGCTTTATCTTCTGGATGACCTTTCCGTATACGGTGTCTATGAGGATCTCCGAGCCCAGTGCCGCCTGTGAGAAGGAAACCGGCACCGTCGAGAAGATGGTGGTGTCCTGCCTCTGGAAAGCGGGATGTCTGGAGATGGTGACTCTTACCAGCAGATCTCCCCTGCCGCCACCGTTCTTTCCGGGTTCGCCCTTTTCCCTTATGCGGACGCTCTGTCCGTTATCTATACCCGCGGGGATCATGACCTTGATCTTTTTACGCTGGGATATGTAACCTGCGCCATAGCAGTCGGGGCACTTTTCCTTTATGATCTTTCCCGTGCCCTGGCACTGGGGACAGGGCTCCACGCTCTGCATGATGCCCAGGAAGGACTGGCGCTGGTGTACCACCTGGCCTCTTCCCTGACACTGTGGACAGGTCTCCGGACTCGTGCCGGCCTTAGCACCCGTGCCGTTGCACTTGGCGCAGACCTCCTTAAAGGGTATGGTGATCTCCTTTTCGCAGCCGAATACGGCTTCCTCAAAGGTGATACGCACATCCGAGACGATGTCATCACCCCGCCTGGGGGCGTTGGAAGAACCCCTGCGTCCGCCTCCGCCGAAGAAGCTGGAAAAATCGAAGCTTCCGAATCCACCGAAAAGATCCGAGAAGATGTCGCTGAAGTCGGCGCCCTGGAATGGATTGCCTCCCATGCCTCCGGCCTCAAAGGCTGCGTGGCCGAACTGGTCGTACTGCTGACGCTTCTGAGCGTCGGAGAGTACGGCGTAGGCCTCGGACGCCTCCTTGAACTTTTTCTCAGCCTCGGCATCACCCGGGTTTACATCCGGGTGATACTTTTTTGCAAGAGCTCTGTATGCTTTTTTAATGGCGGCATCGTCGGCGTTTTTATCGACGCCCAACACCTCATAGTAATCTCTTTTTGTTTCTGCCATGATTGTTATTAATTCTTATATGCCCGCTTTCCGAATCTACTCGGAAAATGCAAGCATTTTCCTCGTGTCTCACGGGTCACATCTACTGTACATCAGAAGTTATATGGAAAATCCCCCCATGAGACTAAACCTCTCTGTACTCTCCATCCACAACGTCATCCGCCGAAGGTCCCTGGGATGCGCTCTGATCCTGGGCTGCTCCCATATCGGGGCCTGCGCCCTGAGTGAACTGGCTCATATCCGGGCCTGCTCCGCCCTGTGCGCCC
>JAFYEL010000010.1 GCA_017544285.1 Lachnospiraceae bacterium
CATATCTCTGGAGTGAAGAACAGGTATCCCCGGCACATTGGAGAAGCTTGAGGCGATCATATAATAATCGTCTCCGACTCTTATGGCATCGGGATCGGAATAATCCGTATACAGGATCGGATTACAGTATGTATGATCAGTATTCTGTGCATTCCATATTTTATTCATATTCATTAAGCCTCGAACTTATAGCCCATTCCCCAGATGGTCTTGATAAGGTCTCCCTTATCGCCCAGCTTGGAGCGAAGCTTTTTCACATGGGTGTCGATGGTCCTGGCATCTCCGAAATAATCGTAGTTCCAGACCTTGTTAAGGATCTTTTCCCTGGAAAGGGCGATCCCTGCGTTTTCAATAAAATAGGTGAGAAGTTCAAACTCCTTGAAGGAAAGCTCCACACTCTTTCCGTCCACCGTAACCTCGTGGGCAGCCTTGTCTATCACCACTCCGCCGGCCTCAAGCTTTTCATCCTCAGCGATGCTGCCGGTGCGCCTCAGCAATGCCTCCACCCTGGCCACCAGGATCTTGGGTGAGAAGGGTTTTGTGATATATTCATCCGCCCCGCTGTTAAAACCCTGAAGCTCGTCTCTCTCCTCGCCTTTGGCGGTGAGCATGATGATGGGAACCTTGGACTGCTCCCGGATCTCTTCAAGCACCTGCCAGCCGTCTATACCCGGCATCATCACATCACAGATTATAAGGGCAATGTCCGGCTGGTTGTAATAGATATCCAGGGCCTTCTCCCCGTCCTCTGCCTCAATGACCTCGTATCCTTTTTTAGTGAGAAAGTCTTTTACCAGTTTTCTCATTCTGGCTTCGTCGTCAACAACAAGGATCTTTATCTGCTCCATGATCCGCTCCTTTCCTGTCAGGCTGCATAAGTAAAACCGGAAGCTGTCAATATCCCAGCTCCTGCTCCTTTGCCCTGACTTTTTTTTCACGCTCGGTCAGTTCCTGTTCCCACTGGGCGTATTTGTTCTGTATGGCTGTCTCGTAGTTCAGTATATTCGGATTTTCCGACTTCATGGTGATGGCAAACATGGCGATGATGCAAAGAAGCAGTCCGGCAATGACAACTCCGCATATCCTGAGCCTTGTCCTGCAGGATTCAAGCTCCTCGTTCTTTTTGGTTAGGATCATTTCCCTGCTCTTTGGCACTCTGTCATCATCCATGTAAGAGGCTCCGAAGGGAATGCTGTCGATCTGATCCTGTGAAATAGCGGGGTTTTTGATGAGCTCGTCGTGGAGCTCCTTCAGAAAAGCCACTCCCACCGGTGTAGTCAGAACGTTGCCCTTTATCATCTTGTTGTAGATGACCAGCACGCTCTGGATGTCGCTCTTGTTCAGTCTGGACTTTATGTAATAGATCTTTTTTTCTTCCTCGGCTGCGGCATCCGCCTGCTCCTTTGAAGGAAAGGAGAAGCCTGCAGCCTCGTAGATTTCTTTTGCTGCCATAATAACCTCACTCAAAACCAGGGCTTCGTGGGGAAAAGTGCCTCATCCACATCTTCTATCCCGTAGAGACTGCGAATGAAATTCTCGGTGAATATTTCTTTTACACTGCCGATCCTGAAGGTTCCGCCGTATCCAACGGCCGCCACCGTATCCGAATACCTCATGGCATAATCGGGGTCGTGCAGCGACATTACCACGGCGGTGTTTTTCTCCCGTGCGATGTCGCTCACCTTTTTCATTATATCAAGCTTGTAGCGGATATCCAAATAGGAAACGGGTTCATCCAGGATCAGTACCCCGGGATCACGGCAAAGAGCCGCCGCAAGCATAACCCTCTGTCTCTGTCCGTCGCTTATCCGGGTAAAAAGACGGTCGGCAATATCGCCCACATCCATCATCGCCATGGCCTCATCCACGGCCCTGTTATCTTCTTCCCCGAGTATACCCAGTCTTCCGGTGTATGGATAGCGTCCGGTCTCCACCACCTGCCTGTTGGTCATCAGTTCCGGCTTTACCCTTTCGGTCATCACCGAGGCAAGATGCCTTGCCACCTCCTCGCCGGACATTTCTCCGGCGCTGCGGCCATCCAGGTAAACACAGCCCTCCATTGGCTTTAAAAGAGCCGCCAGACTTTTGAGCAGGGTAGTCTTTCCCGAACCGTTGGGACCGATTAGAGTAAGTCTTTCTCCCGGCTTAATATGCAGGTTGAGCTCCCTGATGATGGGGCTGTCGTATCCCACAGTCAGATCTTCGGTTGATAAAACAAAGTCCTTTGTCATCTGAGCCTTCTCTTTATCATAATGGCTATCACCACAGGAGCCAGGAGCACCGCCGTAACGGAGCTGATGCTCACCTCAGCCGGGGCCAGTATTGTCCTGGCTATTCCGTCGCAAAAAAGAGTCACGCCGCCTCCCACCAGAAAACAGGCGGGTATCATCACAAGAGGCGATGTGGTCTTCAGTACATTCTTAGAAAGATGGGGTACCGCGATCCCCACAAAGGAGATGGGCCCCGCAAAAGCCGTAGCCGACGCCGCAAGAAGGCTGGCGATCAGGATCAGCATGATCCTCAGGGTCCGTATATTGACCCCCAGGCTTTTTGCATAATCCTCCCCAAGCCTGTAGGCGCCTATAGGTTTTGAGATCATCACCGCCCACCCAAAGCAGATCAGGGTGATGAAAAACATGATCCTTACCTCATTCCAGCTCATGCCGGAAAGACTGCCCATTGACCAGTTGTGAAGGTTCACAATATCCGAATCATCCGCAAAGGTCACGATCAGATCCGTGACTGCCGAGCAGATGTAGCCTATCATTATACCGCATACCACCAGTATCCCCACGCTCCTCACCCTAAGGGATATGAGGAGTACAAAGCCCATAGCCAGCAGTGCGCCCAAAAATGCGGCCCCCACCATCAAAAGGGAGGTTGCTGCGTGTCCCGAGGAAATGAGCACTATCATGCACAGTGCCACCGCCAGCTTTGCACCCGAGGAAATTCCCAGTACAAAGGGCCCAACCACGGGGTTTGCAAAAAAAGTCTGGAGAAGGTAACCCGAGAGGGCCAGTGCCCCGCCAAGTATTACTGCCGACAGGACTCTGGGAAGCCTTATCTCCATTACTATGTTCCTGTTCATTGCGTCACTGCCGCCCCCGAAGATCACCTCGGTCACCTGGGCGGGGGTGAGCTTCACGCTGCCGGTCATGATATTTATAAGGACCAGCATTACCAGTATGAGTGATAAAAGGACAAAAACAGCGGCGTATCTTTTCCTGGGTGTCATTTATCTCCGACCTTCCTGAGGTACACAAGCTCCTCTCCGTCCTTTGAAAGGACATGGTGAAGATCCTTTATGAATGCGGCCGTACCGGTGCTCTCCTGAAAAAAATCCTCGGTGGTGCAGTACAGACTGCCGTTTTTTACAGCCTCAAAGTCCGCAAAAAGAGGGTTCTTCCCGATGAGGTCATCCCTGCTTTCGATCTGCCCTCCTATGGTGCCGTTGTATATCAGTACATCCGCGTCGCCGGCCCCGGCATAAAAATCCTCCATCTGCATGTTCATGGTGGACCGGGATTCGTCGTCGCCGGCGTTTTCGGGAACATAGCTCCCCCCGGCCAGCTCGATCATCTCGGATATGTAATCACCCTTCCTGCGGACGTTGATCATACCGCTGCTGCTAACATAGAAATAAGCGGCCTTCAGCCCCGTCTTTCCCATCTGCATCACCGGCTCGATCTCCGCTTTCTGGGCATTGTAAAATTCACATGAAGCCTCGTAGCAGTCAAAGATCAGGCCGTAGGCCCTGATCCACTCCAGTCTTCCCAGAGGATGCTCCTCACGGCTGGACATCTCCACCATTACGGGTATCCCCAGCTCCTCAAGCTTTTCCTTTACCTCGGGGCGGTGATATATCATGGTGTTCTCAATGGCAAGATCGCAGTTCTCACTGAGGATCAGCTCGTAATCCGGAGCGCTGTACTTTCCGGCATAGAGCATGGTGCCGTCAGAGAGTGCGTCGGCAGCCTCCTCTATGTACCAGTCATCCTTTGGCAGGGATGTGAGCCTGATCCGGTCAAGACAGCCGCACTGCCTGCACAGATCCATTACCGAAGAAGAAGCAAGGTATGCCTTTGTCACCGGCTGTTTTATGATCTTTACCGGCGCATCTCCGGTGTCGGGTACCTCAAGGCCCTCGGGTACGATCAGATAGTTCCCGTCATCCTTAATGCTCAAAAGACTGTAATCTCCGTATCTGCTTATCTTAAAATGTCCGGCGTAGGATATTTCTTCCTCTCCGGTCTTTTCAAGTCCGGGGATGCTGACGTCGGAAAAGCCCTCCACGGAGGATGCTGATGCCTCATCCTTTTTTTCTTCTTTCTTTCCCCAGTATATCACATATGAGATCTCATGGGGCTTGCTCATGGCAGTGGTATCGCCGATGACCTCAAGAGGTTCATCCAGGCTCTTCACCGGAATGGTAAAGGTGGAATAGCCCCCGGGATTTTCGTTGAGGTACTTTTCCCCGTCCACCACCATGTAGTCGTAATTTTTGCTGGTCCAGACCAGGGTGGCCCTGTAAGCACCCTCTTCCCCTTCTATGGTCACCGGGGACTCGATCCCCGCCTTTCCGGAGCCGCCCTCCAGCGTGATATCGATCTCAAAGCTTTTACTCTCCGTCTGTACGCCCGTATCTTTTGGCTCAACGAAAGCAACCCCCTGTGAGCCACAGGAGGTTACCAGCATGATCAGGCACAGGATCAGGGCCGATCCGGTTATGGTTTTTTTCTTAATATCAAGTCTCATACATCATCAGGAAAGACTGTAAGTCTGTCAGTTTTCGACAACGGATACCATTACCTTGTGGTCATACCATTTGCCCTTCTTGCCGACAAGGGCCACGTCGAATTCCTTATCAAGGTAGGGTACGGGCACATCAAAGCCGTTGACCGTCTCAGTGGTGCCGTCGTCATACTTTACCTCATCCTTCGAGGGCTGAAGAAGCTTTGCACCATCCTTCTGCGCATCGGATGCAAGACCGGGATAAAGATTTACGATACCGTCGGATGCAAGGCTCACATGGATGGTCATCTTTCCGTCCTTTACCGTGAGTTCACCCTTGTCGTCCAGAGTCTCGTTTACATGGAACATGGAGCCGTCGGTAGTGAAGGTTGCGGTGTAGGTCCCATCCTCGAGAGGCGATGCTTCGGCCTCACTCTGCTGCTCTTGGGCGGCAGCGCTCTCCTGTTCCTCAGCGGCGGTGTTTTCCTGACTTTCTGCCTCGCTCTTCTGCTCTTCTACGGCAGTATTATCCTGGCTTTCTACGGTACTCTGCTGCTCCTGCTGCTGCACCTGAGGCTCGCTCTGATGCGACTGAGCCGCTCCGCTCTGTCCTCCGCACGCGCAAAGCGTCAGTGCGGTTGCAATAAACATTCCGATCAACAGCTTCTTTTTCATAATATCGATTTCCTTTCAGTATTTTCTCTGTATAAACAATGCTGTATTTTACCACACTTCCCAATTCTTGACAAATCGGGACATCTTGGTTATGCTTTTCTCTGCATGTATATTAAAAAAGGAGAACACCATGAACCTTGAATTCAAAAGAGAGCTTCCTCCGGCCAAGGTGGTAAAGGAAATGTATCCCGTTTCCGAAAAGACCGCTTCGATAAAGGCCGAAAACGATGCTCAGATCAAATCTGTATTTCTGGGTGAAAGCAACAGGTTCATCCTCGTCATCGGCCCCTGTTCTGCCGACAAAGAGGAATCAGTCATAGAATATATCACCCGTCTTCGTGACGTTCAGGACAAAGTAAAGGACAAGATCCTCATCATTCCCAGGATCTACACCAACAAGCCCCGCACCACCGGTGAGGGCTACAAGGGTATGCTCCATCAGCCTGATCCCGATGCAGCTCCCGACATGCTCAAGGGCATCATCGCCATCCGCAGGGTACACCTTCGTGCCCTTGAGGAAACAGGCTTCTCCTGTGCCGATGAGATGCTCTATCCCGGAAACCATCCCTATCTTTCGGATGTACTTTCCTATGTTGCTGTGGGCGCCAGATCCGTGGAAAACCAGACCCACCGCCTGACGGCCAGCGGTCTCGACATCCCTGTGGGCATGAAAAATCCCACCAGCGGCATGCTCTCGGTCATGATGAATTCCATCACCGCCGCACAGCATCCCCACACCTTCGTTTACTCGGGCTGGGAAGTAAAGAGTAAGGGAAACCCTCTGGCACATGCCATTCTCAGAGGCTACACCCACAAGCAGGGCTCCAGCGCTCCCAACTACCACTACGAGGACCTGATGTTCGTAAGGGAACTCTACGACAAGAGCAATCTTTCAAACCCCGCCGTCATTGTGGATACAAACCATGCGAACTCCGGAAAGCGCTTTGACCAGCAGCCCCGTATCGCAAAAGAGATCATCCACAGCATGCGCCTTTCCAAGGACATCGCCGAAATGGTAAAGGGACTTATGATCGAGTCCTACCTGGTGGACGGAAACCAGCCTCCCGGAGGCACCGTTTACGGCCAGTCCATCACCGATCCCTGCCTGGGCTGGGAAAAGACGGAAAAAATGATCTTCGAAATTGCGGATCTTCTGTAAAACAAGCCAATAAAAAACCTCCCCGTTTGGGGAGGTTTTTTCGATCATTTTCATACCTTGGGCAGCTTTGCCACAGATGCGGCGATCTGCTCATCCGTAGGTATCTCATCACTCATCTCGCCGTCATTGTACTTTTCGTAAGCGTAAAGGTCAAAGTAACCTGTTCCGGTGAGACCGAATACAATGGTCTTTTCCTCTCCGGTCTCCTTGCACTTAAGAGCTTCGTCGATGGCAACCTTGATGGCATGTGAACTCTCGGGAGCGGGAAGTATACCCTCGATGCGGGCGAACTGCTCTGCCGCCTCAAACACCTCTGTCTGCTCAACGCTGACAGCCTCCATGTATCCGTCATGATAAAGCTGTGACAGAGTGGAGCTCATGCCGTGGAAGCGAAGGCCTCCGGCGTGGTTGGGTGAAGGCATGAAGCTTGAACCCAGGGTGTACATCTTTGCGAGAGGACAGATCATGCCGGTATCGCAAAAGTCGTATGCGAAGGTTCCTCTGGTAAAGCTTGGGCAGGATGCGGGCTCTACGGCAACGATCCTGTAGTCAGCCTCTCCCCTGAGCTTCTCTCCCATGAAGGGTGCGATCAGACCACCCAGGTTTGAACCGCCGCCGGCACAGCCGATGATGATGTCGGGCTTGATGCCGTATTTGTCAAGAGCGGTCTTGGTCTCAAGACCTATAACTGACTGGTGCAGCAGAACCTGATTCAGAACGCTGCCCAGAACATATCTGTATCCGGGATCCTTTGCTGCCGCCTCTACCGCTTCGGAAATGGCGCAGCCCAGGCTTCCGTTGGTGCCGGGATGCTCGGCAAGGATCTTGCGGCCCACCTCAGTGGTGTCGGAGGGTGAGGGAACCACCGATGCTCCATAGGTCCTCATAACCTCACGGCGGAAAGGCTTCTGCTCATAGGAAACCTTTACCATGTATACCTTGCAATCCAGCTCAAGATAGGAACAAGCCATGGAAAGAGCAGTTCCCCACTGACCTGCACCGGTCTCGGTGGTCACGCCCTTGAGGCCCTGCTTCTTTGCGTAATAAGCCTGAGCGATGGCTGAATTCAGCTTATGGCTTCCGCTGGTGTTGTTTCCCTCGAACTTGTAATAGATCTTTGCGGGAGTACCCAGCTTATCTTCAAGGCAGTATGCCCTTACCAGAGGTGAAGGCCTGTACATCTTGTAGAAGTTCCTGATCTCTTCAGGGATCTTTATGAACTTTGTGGTATCATCCAGTTCCTGCTTTACCAGCTCTTCGCAGAATACTGCGGAAAGTTCCTCGGCGGTGAGGGGCTGTCCCGTACCGGGGTTCAGAAGGGGAGCCGGTTTTTCCTTCATGTCGGCTCTCAGATTGTACCAGCTTTCGGGCATCTCACTCTCATTCAGGTAAATCTTGTAGGGGATTGTTTTTTCTGACATATACTACTCCTTAAAACTTTATATTTCAGAGGGTTAGTAAACCACTCTGTTTCTACCGCTTGTTTTTCCCTGATAGAGCTTTTCATCAGCCTCCTTTATGGCGCTGTCGATGTCCTTATTAAAATCGTACTCCGCAAGGCCGAAGGTCATGGTCACGGATATTTCCTGACCGCCTACGGTGGTGGCCTGATTCTGGATGGTCCGCCTCAGCCTCTCAAGGGCTATAAAGGCGTGATCGCCGTTGCACTCCGGGAAGACTATGAGGAATTCCTCGCCTCCCCACCGGGATATGAATGAGGTACTCCTGCTGCTGTCCCTCATGATCTGGGCCACGTTTTTGAGTACTTCGTCACCGGCATCATGGCCGTAGGTGTCGTTTACCTTTTTGAAAAAATCGATATCTCCCATGGCGATGCTGATGGCGCTGACCTCTCCGCCGGTGGTAATGCTCTCAAGATACTCAAGAGCGCGGCGGCGGTTGAACAGACCGGTGAGCTGGTCGGTATTTGCCTCCAGCTTCAGCTTGTCATTATATTTCATCAGCTTGATTTCGGCGTCGTTCTCCGTCTTGCTGAAGGTATATGAGATAAAGACTATGGCTATATATACTCCCGTGATGTTGACGATCTGAATGATGGTGGAGCAGACATCGGACAAGGGAACCCTGGGCTCGACTCCGGTGAAATAAATGGTGGAAAATATCCTGATGGCAAGGATCGCTCCGCATATGGCCAGCTTTTCGAACAGCGCGGAATGTCCGGCAAAGAACACCAGCACCAGGACTATGATGAAACCGTTCTGGAAGCCGGCTCTCCAGCCCATAACAGGCATCATCCAGAAGATCCACATGAAGATATAGGATATGAAAAGTACGAGGGCGGGCCTGGTGCGGCAGAAATAGGTGTAGGCGAAAAATCCCGCGTTCATGAGCACAAGTCCCAGCACCCTCACCGGAAAGCCCTTGATAAGATCGGGACCCGCGACAATGACCTGCAGCAAAAAAACTACCTGCATAATCAGATAGAGCACCCTGAGAACGACTATCACCCTCTTGGATTCGTTCTCGGCCACCACATCTTTTGTTATGAAACTATAAAGCCCCATAATACCCTCATGTTACACTTCAGTTACTGAGATTATTATATAACAAATCCCATGTGTTATCAATCTCATTCGATGTCCGGGATATCCTTGGCGGGCAGCCTGTTCTTCGCCTCAGCCTTGAACTTGTCAAGCTCCCTATTTGCCTTGGGGATGGGGATGTTGGTCCCGGCACCTGAAATACATCCGCCGGGGCAGGCCATACCCTCGATCAGGCAGCCCTTCTTCAGCCCGGCCTTTGCCATGGTGAGCATCTTTTTACACTCCGCAAGTCCCTGGGCATGCTCAATATTGACCTCAACCCCGGGATAATATGTCTTAATGGCCTCCTCAATCGCGCTGGCAACACCGCCGGCAACACCGTATCCACGGCCCGCACCGGAGGCATCCTCCATGGGCTCTCCCGTTTCTATCTTTGAGGGATCGATACCCTTTGCGTCAAATATTGCGGAAAGCTCTTCAAAGGTTATAACAAAGTCCACATCGGATCTTACCGTACGTCTGCTGGCCTCAAGCTTCTTGGAAGCGCAGGGTCCGATGAACACGATGGCGGCCTCGGGGAACTGCTTTTTGATGACCCTGGCGGTAGCCACCATGGGTGTCAGCTCTCTGGAGATATTTCCGATCATCTCAGGGAAGAAAAGTTTTGCCAGGAAATTCCAGCTGGGGCAGCAGGATGTGAGCAGGAAAGGCAGCTCTCCGGTAGCAACCTTTTCCACATAGTGCTTGGCCTCGGCGGCACATCCTATATCCGCTCCTATCGCCACCTCGAATACCTCGTGGAAGCCCAGCTTCTTAAGAGCAGTCTTTACCTGGGCGGGAGAAGCTCCGTCAAACTGGCCTACAAAGGCAGGAGCAACCTCGGCGATTATCTGCCTTCCCGACTGCATCGCCCTGATGAGCTGGAAGATCTGTGACTTGTCGGCAATTGCTCCGAAAGGACAGTTCACCATGCACATTCCACAGGAAACACAGGCTGTCCTGTCTATCTCTGCCCTGCCCAGCTCGTCGCTGGTGATCGCGCCGGCACCGCAGGCGTCGGCACAGGGTCTGCGCTTATGGGAAATGGCATCGTAGGGACAGGCGGCATGGCATTTACCGCACTTAATACACTTTTCCTGATCTATAAAGCTTTTTCCGTTCACCATGGAAATGGCGCCCTTGGGGCAGACCTCCATGCAGGGATGGGCCACGCAGCCCATGCACTGGTCGGAAACCGCATACATATTTTCGGGACACGCATTACAAGCCGAGGGAATAACCTGCATAAGAGGGGGCTCGTAATACTTCTCGGCCACGTTGGACTCTTCCACGCCCTGGCTTACGTGTACGGGCTGGTTCTCGGGCCGAAGGCTCATGCCCAGTGCAAGTCTGGCACGTTCTCTTACCACCGCACGCTCACGGTAGACGTTGTCCCAGTCTTCAGGGGAATCCATGTTGCAGAGCCTGTAGGGAAGAGCCTCCATGTCATCCGCAAGATTCGTGGAAGTGTATGCAAGCTCAGCTATCGCCTTGAAAACTTTGTGTCGCATCCTTCTTACATTTGTGTCTAATCCTCTTTCCATAATTCCCCCTTATGTGTTTGGTAATAAGTTACGTTTTTCCTTCGGATATGGCCCTCTCGGACCTGCTCCTACGTTTTTTCGGTCCGGATCCTCGGCTCCCACTGACACGGTCCTCTCGGACCTGGACCACGGTCCTGACGCAGGGGACCTGACTATTCGCTGAGCTAATCGCCAACTCCGACTAATCGAGCGAGTCATTCGCGCATAGCGGTAAACGCTCTTGACTCGCTCTTCAAGTCTCCGTAGGCGCTGGATCTCATCGAGCAGGTCCTTAATGCGCCA
>JAFYEL010000090.1 GCA_017544285.1 Lachnospiraceae bacterium
AGCTGTCCGCCCTCGTCAAAGCCCACATATCCCGGAGGCGAACCTATCATCTTTGCCACGGAGTGCTGCTCCATGAACTCCGACATATCCACTCGGATAAGGGAGTTCTCCGAGCCAAAGACCGCCTCTGCTAAAGCCTTTGAAAGCTCTGTCTTTCCCACACCCGTGGGACCCAGGAATAAAAATGAGCCCATGGGACGCTTGGGGTCTTTGAGACCTACCCTGCCCCTCTTTATGGCCCTTGCAACGGCGCTCACCGCCTCATGCTGGCCGATGACTCTCTTGTGGAGGGTATCCTCAAGCTTCAGAAGCCTTTTGTTTTCCTTTTCGCTGATCTTTGAAACGGGGATCTTTGTCCACATGGAAACCACTGCGGCCACATCCTCGGTGGAAAGCTCCGCAGTATAATCCTGCTTTTTGCTCTCAAGCCTCAGCTCGAGCCTCTCCCGCTTCCTCTTTATGCTCTGACACTTCTTAAGTATCTTTCCCGCCGTCTCGAAATCGTCCTCAAGGATGGCGTTTTCCTTTTGCTCCTCAAGGAGCTCCAGTTCTTTGTCAAGGTCCGCCAGACGGTGATCCGTCTTAAAGCCCGCAAGCCTTGCCCTTGAGCAGGCCTCGTCTATTACGTCGATGGCCTTGTCGGGAAGATTCCTGTCGTTAATGTATCTCTCGGAGAGGGCAACCGCCTCTTCTATGGCTTCGTCGGTGATCTTGACCCTGTGGTGCTCCTCATACCTTGAACGGATGCCCTTGAGTATCTCTACGGCTTCTTCAACCGTTGGCTCCTCAACGCTGACGGGGGCAAAACGCCTCTCCAGCGCCGCATCCTTTTCTATGTGTTTTCTGTACTCTGCCACGGTGGTGGCTCCGATGAGCTGTATCTCACCTCTGGCAAGGGCGGGCTTAAGCATATTGGAAGCATCTATGGATCCCTCGGCACCGCCTGCTCCGATAAGAGTGTGTACCTCGTCAAGGAAGAGCAGCACATTGCCTGCGGAGATGACCTCCGCGATGACTTTTTTAACTCTCTCCTCGAACTCTCCTCTGTATTTGCTGCCTGCAACCATCCCGGAAAGATCCAGGGTGACGACTCTCTTGTCGGCTACCGTGGGGGGAACCTCTCCCTTCACTATCCTTACCGCGAGTCCCTCTGCTATGGCTGTCTTTCCAACGCCGGGCTCCCCGACCAGGCAGGGGCTGTTCTTTGTGCGCCTGCTGAGGATCTGGATGACCCTGGCTATCTCACTCTGTCTGCCGATAACGGGATCGATGGCGTCCTGCCTTGCAAGAGCGGTAAGATCCCGGCTGTATTTGTCCAGAGTGGGTGTGGGTGAATCACCGGAAACGGCCCGGGGATTTTTAAGCTCCTCGCGGAATTTGGCGGGATCCTCTCCCATGGCCTGAAGAGTCTCAGCATAAAGCCTCTGAAGGTTGATGCCAAGGGTATTCAGAAGTCTGGTGGCCACGCAGTCACCGGCCTTTATAAGGGCAAGCAGAATGTGCTCCGTTCCCACAAGAGGCGCCTTGAACCTGACGGCCTCCCTGCGGGCTGCGGCAAGAATCTCCTCAACCTTGGGGCTGAAGCCGTCCCTCTCCGCAAGGGTGATATCCGAAGGCGGTGCAATGAGCTGGTCTATAAGATCCAGCAGCCTTTGCTCCTCTATACCTGCCTCGGTGAGGACTCCGTATGCCATTCCGTTTTTTTCCATAACCAGGCCCAGGAGCAGATGTTCCGTGCCAACATAGTTCTGGTCAAGCTGATATGCTTTTCTTTTCGCATGATTCAGTGCCGAAAATGCGGAAATAGTATAAATCTGAGGTGTCATTTGTTACTCCAACCATACATCAGTCGATGTCTATAAACTCAAATTCAAAATCCTTGTCCAGATGCTGCTTCTGTGCACGCCTGGGATCCTCTGAAGAAGTGCGGCGCTTCGGCTGGCCGGAAACCGGTCTGCGGGCCTCTCCCTCTGCGCTTCTTGAAGATGCAGGGCGTGAAGCTGTCCTCTGGGGCGTTTGTCCCGACGCGGTCCTTGCCGTGGATGAGGAGCGGCGTCTGATGTTTGCGGATGATGAGCGGGGCATCGGTGAAGCCTCCTGCTCAACAGCCCCCTCATCTATATCCATGAGGCTGCGCATCTCGCTCCTGTCTGCTCTTCTTCCGGGCTTTTTCTCGGGAGCGCGTGCCGGTGCGGGTGAGGGTGCGATTTCCTCCTTAGGTGCACTGCTGCGCCTTGCAGGTGCCCTTCGCACGGGGGCGGGAGCGGACTCGGGTTCGGGAGCCGTCTCCTCGTAGTCATCGATCTCGGGTTCTTCGTATTCTTCGGGCTCGGGAGCTGCGGTCTTTTTGTTTACCTTGCGCCTGAGCTTTTCCACGTCGTCGATCTCTTCGTATTCATCGTCGTAATCCTCATCGTAGCCATCGTCATAATCGTCGTCGCGCCTTGAGATAAGGGTGTTGACAAGCACAAAGAGGAGTACCACCAGCAGGAAGGCAAGGGCCACGATGATATAGAGCCTTGTCTGTGCGCTTTTTTTATACTGGGTAAGCTCGTCTCCGCTGCCTGAAGAATTCTGGATGTATCTCTGGTAGGTGCGCTGAACCTTGTCGTAGATATAGAATCCTACGGTGCCGGTATTGTCGATGGCGTATACCATGAAGAAGTCCGAGGGCTCTGCATAAACCACTCTGGAACCGTCCTCTTCCTCTCCGTCCTTCTCAGCGCCGGCCTTCTCTTCTTTTTTGTCGCCCTCTTCGGTCTCTTCTTCGGTTTTTTCTTCTTCCTTTGCCTCTTCGCTCTCTCCGGTCTCATCGGATTCGGAGCTGTCGGAGAGCTCGTCGTCTCCGAAAAGTCCGGCACCTATTGATGCGCCGTATACGTTAACGGGACCGAAAACAGGTATCCTGGAGGTCTTTTCCTCTTCATCGGAAGATGATGAGTTTGTGAAAGGATCTCCGGGAAGGAGCCATGCGGTAACGCTCTTACCGCCGTACCACTCCAGTCTTGCCCTTGTGTAACCCGAAGGCGCCACTATCACATCACCGGGATCAAGGACAACTATGTAGCCGCTCTCGCCGTTGGTGATCTGTACGAAATCGCTCATGTGAGCGGTGTTGATATCACAGAGATAGAAATCACCGTTTCCACCGTCCATGTCTGCCAGGTATGCAAGGACAACCTCGCCGTTCTGATCGTTGTCCATGTATGCGATCTCTATGTTCTGGCCTTCGTAGGTACAGCTGGACTTGTGAAATCCCTGGGGAAGATAGGATTCCGGGAAAGCGGATGCAATGTACCTGCCGTTGTCGGCGGTGAGCTCGCTCATGGTAACTCCGCCATCCTCGGAGATCTCGCTTTCGATCTCGCCTTCGCCCTCAAGGACTTCCTCGCCTTCGATCTCGCCTTCACCCTCAACTGCTTCAACACCTTCCTCGGCGGCAAAAACAGGGGTAATGGCCGCAAAGGTAAGTATTGATGCCAGTCCCAGGGCAATCAGTTTTCTGCATAATAAGTTTTTCATCTCAGACTCCTCTTTTATCTTTCTCTACGGAAGCGGATAGCTCCGTCCTCACCGATCCTGGTCTCGTTTTCATATCCCGAGATAAACTGCTTGTGAGCCTCATGGGCCTCCCTGGCCCGTTTTTTCGCCGCAGCCGCAGCCGCAAGCTTTTCGCACACGGGGCAGTACATGCCGGAGCGTATCTCCCTGCCGCAGCCCACACACTTGAGGAAGACCCTGGACTCTTCGGATACCTCGAGTCTCTCGTCCCGGAGCATAGCCTGTATCTGTGACTGGCTCACACCGGTGGCCGCGCTTATCTCAACCACGGTGGCTCCCCTGTTTTCCTCTATATAGTTACGGACTATGCCGTAATCATCATAGTCGATGTAGCCGCAGGTATCGCATGCGTACTCACCGACCCCCTTAAATATCATGCCTCCGCCGCATCTGGCGCATCTTACGGGCTTATGATATTTGTCAAAAAGATTTCCGACTTCGCTCATGCTTCATCAATAGCCTTTCCGATATCGTTTCTCATGTATTTGTTGTCAAAGCTTATATACTCAGTGGCCTTGTAGGCATTCGCCCTGGCGGTCTTAAGATCGCTGCCCAGTGCCGTGACGCCAAGCACTCTTCCGCCGTTGGTAAGCACCTTTTTGTCATCGGAAAATTTAGTGCCCGCATGGAACACAAAGCAGTCATCCCTGCCCTCGAAGTTCTCAAGACCTTTGATCTCAAAGCCCTTCTCGTACTTTTCGGGGTAACCCGCCGAAGCAAGCACCACGCAGACAGCTGCGTTGTCCTCGAACTGAAGGTCTATCTTGTCCAGGGTGCCGTCAATGCAGGCTTCCATCACATCGATGATATCGTTCTTCATGCGGGGAAGCACCACCTGGGTCTCGGGATCGCCAAACCTGGCGTTGTACTCAAGCACCTTGGGGCCGTCCTTTGTGAGCATGAGTCCGAAGAAGATAACTCCCTTGAACTCCCTGCCTTCAGACTTCATGGCCTTAACGGTGGGAACGAATATCTTTTCCATGCAGATATCCGCAATCTCTTTCGTGTAGAAGGGGCTGGGTGAAAATGTACCCATGCCTCCGGTGTTCAGACCCTGATCGTTGTCCTTTGCCCTCTTGTGATCCTGAGCCGAGGTCATGGTCTTTATGGTGCTGCCGTCCACGAATGAGAGAACCGAAACCTCGCGGCCGGTCATGAACTCCTCTACTACCAGACGGTTTCCGGCATCGCCGAAATGCTTGTCCATCATGATCTCTTTCACCCCGGCCTTTGCCTCCTCAAGGGTGTTGCAGATCAGCACGCCCTTCCCAAGGGCCAGGCCGTCTGCCTTGAGCACTATGGGCATGGGAGCGCTCTCAAGATATTTGAGGGCATCCTCGGGGTTATCGAAATTTTCGTAAGCGGCAGTGGGTATGCCGTATTTTTTCATGAGGTCCTTTGAGAAGGCCTTTGAGCCCTCAAGTATGGCTGCGTTGGCCCTGGGACCGAAGGCTCTGATGCCGGCCGCCTCAAAAGCGTCCACTGCACCTGCCACAAGGGGATCGTCCGGTGCCACTATGCAAAGGTCGATGCCTTCCTTTTTGGCAAATTCAACCTGGGCATCAAAATCCATAACTCCGATGTTCACACACTCGGCCACCTTTGCGATGCCCGCATTCCCGGGAGCGCAGTATATTTTGTCTACCCTGCTGCTCTTTGCGACGCTGCAGGCTATGGCGTGCTCTCTTCCGCCGCCGCCTATGATCATTACCTTCATGGTTTTTCTCCTTATAATCTGTGAGCTGTCAGATAACCGTTCATGAGAGATCCCGTATTCTCACAACTCCGTCTTCAACCTCGACTCTTCCCTCGGCTATAAGCTTTATGGCCTCGGGCAGGATCTGCCACTCGGCCTGCTCCATAACTCTCCTTTGAAGGACCTCGGGTGTATCTCCGTCTTTAACCTCAACCGCCCGTTGGAGTATGATGGGGCCGTTGTCGTATATCTCGTCCACAAAGTGGACCGTGGCTCCCGTGACCCTGACGCCTTTTTTCAGGGCAGCCTCATGAACCCTGAGGCCGTAATACCCCTTTCCGCAGAAAGAGGGGATCAGGGCGGGATGGATGTTTATTATCCTGTTTTTATAGCTGCGGCAAAGCTGTGCCGGGATCATGATCATGAGTCCCGCAAGTACGATAAGGTCGGGCTTTTCGGCGTCTATGGCCTTTATCAGTTCTGCCTCAAAGCTGTCCCCCAGCTGTTTTTTATCAACCACAATGGTTTTAATGCCGTGCTTTTTTGCGCGCTCAAGCGCATAGGCATCGGGCTTGTCGGAGAGCACAAACGCTACCTCTGCTCCTCCAAGCTTCCCTGCCTCCCCGGCATCTATAATGGCCTGAAGATTGGTGCCGCCGCCTCCGGCCAGAACTCCTACCCTCAGCATAATACAACTTCCTTTTTATCGGACGCTGCCGCAGTTCCGATGATGTATGCCTTCTCACCTGCGCTCTCGATAGCTGCAACGGCGCGGTCTGCGTCTGCGCTGTCAAGGGCAAGTACCATTCCGATACCCATGTTGTAGGTGTTGTACATCATCTCCTCGGCGATCTTGCCGTCTCTCTGGAGCATCTCAAAGATGGGAGGGATCTTGTAGGAATCCCTGCGTACCTTTGCGCATATGCCGTCGGGAAGCATACGGGGTATGTTCTCAAAAAATCCGCCGCCGGTGATATGGCTGCAGCCCTTGATGGTGACCCCGGCATCCTTAACGCTCTTCAATGCCTTAACATATATCTTTGTAGGTGCAAGAAGTGCCTCTCCAA
>JAFYEL010000091.1 GCA_017544285.1 Lachnospiraceae bacterium
GAAGTCATAACAGCTCCATTTGCTCCTGAGGCGCTCCATGATGTTGATCCAATCCTCCGGCTCGCCCTTGCGATGTTCCTCAAGCTGGTTGAAGCTTCCCTTTCGCTCGCTTAACAGGTGCGTGCACAGGTGGTTGAGTTTCTCATCGTAAATGTGGATCTTGCCGGCCGTTATTTTATATTTCAGGTGGCTATAGGCATAGTCCCTCGGCACCGAATAATAGCAGGCCTTGTAAAGGACATAGGGCTGGCCTTTGCACTCGAAGTCCTTAAAGCTGTTGGGTGATGTCTCGTAAACCGAAGGGAGCATCGGCCTTAACGCGGACTTCTCGATATCCCTGAATACCGCAATGGGGATCCTGAGGGTCGCCCTGTGTATGCGTTTGTTCTTCCTGTCGAGCCATCCCGGAAGGGAACGCCATACATCATCTATGCAGGTGATATTCCTTGCGCTGAAGAAATTTTTCTTCACAAAGCCCACAGCATTCTCGATGGGTCCCTTGCTTTCCGGATCCGCTTTATTGCAGACCCAGAGCCTGAGTTCCTGCTCTGTGCAGAAGTCCTCAAAGACCCGTGTCTTTATGACCTCGCCATAGGTTTCGCTTGCTACGAATACAGCATCCTGATCAATAACAAGTACGGAGGGTCTTCCTCCGAGTTTGCAGAAGCTCCTGTAGATCGCCTGGCAGGCCTCGGTGGCATTATACTTGTGATCCTGTGCATAAACACAGAGGAGACGGCTGTAACGCAGCAGAAGGCATATGAAAAAGATGGAGTGCGTCTTGTCAAGGGTCTCCTCGCCGAAGTCGATCAGCATCTGCTCGCCCGGCGGTGTATCAAAAACATGATCATAAACACGGCGGTGGTCCTCGCCTTTGTCGATCTGTCCGGAATCCTCAAGATAGTGGACATAGTTTCTGAGCGTCTGCTCATTACCGGGAAGCCTATCCATATCTCCGTTCTCTATGAACTTCTCTTCAAGAAGATCATAGACCGACGAGATACAGAAATCATTCCCGTTGTTGGACTCGATAATGGTTATGATAGTGTCCCTGAACGGGGCGACATCAAACACCTTATCCTTTGAGAGCTTTTCTCCCGGGTTTTCCGGTACCACATCCATGTCATAATACTTGGATATGGTGGGGCGGCTCGGCGGCTTTAATCCCTGTCCGATGAAATAGCCGGGGATCTCAGCCTTCGTGTAACCGCGTAACTTTAAGTCCTGAATTTCCTGCATCTGTGTTTTTGCAAGCATCGGTATTGTCCTCCTGTATGAATTTTCCATACATTATATCCGATGTCTGCGCCTCCATTCTTCTGTACTCACCACAGGCAGGAGCTTTAGGAGGACTTGAAAAAAACTGCTTACCGTATTATGTAAAAAGTTCTTACTGTCTTGTGAAAAAAGTGTTTACCATGGCATGTAAAATTTTCCTTACCGCGGGCTGTAAAAAGTGCTTACCGGGGCATGTAAAAAACTGCTTACCGTGGAGTGAAAAAACTCCTTACCATGTGGTGGCAAATTTACCTTACCACGCACAATCGTTATTCCGGAAGTGATCAGTGCGGCGGAGCCGCCATCCCGGAGAAACTGTTATCCGGGATGGGGACGCCAGTTAATAGGTTACATTATTCACTCAGTGCTGGATCTAGTCCGTATACTTCTCTCATGGAGCGGTAGTTGGCAGGATCGGTCGGAACAATGTTGATCTTATAGGCATCGTGCTTGATGCGGTCGAGGATGGCTTCGGCAAGAGGGCTTTCATCACCGCCAAGCTGGTCATACCAACCGCTGGAGTCGTACTGTGAGCAGAAGATCGTTGAGGACTTCTTCCTCCGCCTGTGCAGCAGTTCCAGGATGTCATGTTGTTCGGCCACCGTCGGTTTCAGCAGGAGCCATTCATCAATGATGAGCAGGACCGGATTAGCGTACTTTGCCTGAACCTTCTTGTAGCTGCCGTCTGTACGTGCGAGATCGAGCTCAAGGAGCAGGTCCGGCAGACGAACGTACTTTGTCTTGTAGCGCTGTTTGCAGGCTTCCATACCGAAAGCGCAGGCCATGTAGGTCTTACCACTGCCGGTGGCACCAGTGATGAACAGGTTCCGATGCTCAGTGATGTATTCGCAGGTTGCCAGCCTTTCAATCAGGCTGCGGTTAAGTTTGCGCCCGGAAGTATAGTTGATGTCAGCGATATAAGCCTCTGGCTGGTCAAATCCGGCGCCCTTGATGAGGCGCTTCAGGCTGTTGCTTTTGCGGTTGTTGTATTCGATGTCGACCAGCAGACCAAAGCGATCCTCGAAAGTAACATCCTTCATCTTAGGGTCAGTCATCTGGGTGATAAAGGCATCTGACATAGATGTCAGGCGCATTTCAATGAGTTTATCTATAGTACTCTGGTTGGTCATGATCCTTACCTCCTGTAGTAGTCAGCGCCGCGAGTAATGGCGTGCTTGTTCTGAGTTGATGCAGCGGTGAAAGCCTGAGACTCCGTGTCTGTTTTATCCTGTCCGGCTGCCAGAATGTTTTTAATACTCTTGTAGCTCGGGCTGGCTGTACAGGAGAGCGCCTTTTGGCACGCTGCTTCCAATCGCTGGTCAGAATACTTATCTGCCAACTTCAGAAGCCCCATACAGCTTCGATAGGATTGCTGCTCAACCCGCTGGGAGGCAAGGATCGCGTTAACAACCTTGCATGTATTGGTTCCGATCTGCTCTGCCCACTTACGGAAGCGATTGCCGTTCCATTCCAGGTAAGCCTGGTGATCGGCAGGCATGTGTTCCGTAACTGTGCTGTACTGCCCCTTACGACCGTATAAACGGCGATGGGAGGCAATGCGGTTGTGATTGTAAAAGATTTCAATAACGGTGTCGGTTACCCGCACATCCACCTTGCGTTTGATGAATTCGTAAGGGACGGAGTATAGCATTCCGTCAATGGATATGTGATAATTAAACTGAACGGTGGCTTGTTTCCATTCCGCCAGTTCATAAGGGGTAGCCGGCAACTTGGCCAGTAATGGCAGTTCTTCGTCGCGGAAGATCTCGTACCGGGTACCCTCTTTCTTTTGGAAGGGCCGATTCACGAATGCTTTCAGCTTCTTGCGGATGGCCAGATTTAATTCAGCCAGCGAAAAGAACTGTTCATTACGAAGTGCCGCGGTGATCCAGGTAGAGA
>JAFYEL010000092.1 GCA_017544285.1 Lachnospiraceae bacterium
AACGCGATAAAGGAGATCTACGCTCATCTTCCCGCAGGGGCAAAGATAAGCTACGCCTGCTCCACCGGCTACGGCGAAGCCCTCATTAAGGCTGCCCTCATGCTGGATGAGGGTGAGGTGGAGACCATAGCCCACTACTACGCTGCCGCCTTTTTCAACCCTAAGGTAGACTGCATCCTGGACATCGGCGGACAGGACATGAAATGTATAAAGATAAAGAACCATACCGTGGACTCGGTGCAGCTGAACGAAGCCTGCTCCTCGGGGTGCGGATCCTTCATAGAGACCCTGGCCAAATCCCTGGACCTTGGTGTGGACGAGTTCGCCCAGCGCGCGCTTTTTGCAAAGCATCCCATAGACCTGGGATCCAGGTGCACCGTTTTCATGAATTCAAAGGTAAAGCAGGCCCAGAAGGAAGGCGCGACGGTGGATGACATATCCGCAGGCCTGGCTTATTCAGTCATCAAAAACGCCCTTTTCAAGGTGATCAAGGTCTCGGACGCCACGTCCCTTGGCCGAAACATCGTGGCACAGGGCGGAACCTTTTATTCGGACGCAGTACTTCGTTCCTTTGAAAAGACTGCAAAATGCGAAGCCATAAGACCCGACCTGGCCGGCATCATGGGTGCCTTCGGTGCAGCCCTCATCGCAAGGGAACGCTTCAACAGCGGCAAGAAGGCAAAGCAGACCACCATGCTCTCAATCGAGCAGATAAACTCACTGGAGTTCACCACCTCCATGACCAAGTGCAAGGGCTGTACCAATTCCTGCCGTCTCACGGTGAACCGATTCTCCGGCGGGCGCGTATACATCTCCGGCAACCGCTGCGAGCGCGGCATCGGAAAACAGAAAAACGCAGAGGGTATCCCCAACCTTTTTGAATACAAGCTTCATCGCATTTTTGACTATGAGCCCCTTACGGCGGACGAGGCTCCCCGGGGAAAAATAGGTGTGCCCAGGGTACTCAACATGTATGAGAATTACCCCTTCTGGTTCACCTTCCTTACCGAAATAGGCTACGAAGTGGTGCTCTCTCCCGAGTCCACCCACAAGCTCTATGAACTGGGTATCGAATCCATACCTTCAGAATCGGAATGTTATCCCGCGAAGATGTCCCACGGCCATATACAGTGGCTCATAAATAAAGGTATCACCACCATATTTTATCCTTCCCTCTTTTACGAGCGGGAGGAATTTGACAATGCAAATAACCACTACAACTGCCCCATAGTAACCTCATATCCCGAGAATATCAAAAACAACGTGGATGAGATCACAAGGGGCGAGATAAATTTCATTCATCCCTTCATGTCCTTTACGGATAAGGACTGCATCTATCCCCGACTCATGGAAGCATTTCCCGAGGTGGATCCCAAAGCCATCGTCTTAGCGGTGGACAAGGCGTGGGATGAGCTTCAGAAAACCCGTCAGGATATCATCGACAAGGGGGATGAAGTCCTTAAGTGGATGGAGGAAAATAACAGACGAGGCATAGTTCTGGCAGGCCGTCCCTACCATGTGGATCCCGAGATAAACCACGGTATACCCGAACTTATAAACTCCTACGGCCTGGCGGTGCTCACAGAGGACAGTGTCAGCACAAAGCAGCCTGCAGAGCATCCTCTCATGGTCTCGGACCAGTGGATGTATCACTCCAGGCTCTATGCCGCCGCCAATTTTGTAAAGACCAGGGACGATCTGGACCTCATACAGCTAAATTCCTTCGGCTGTGGCCTGGATGCTGTCACCACAGACGAGGTGGGGGACATACTCACCGACTCGGGCAAGATATACACCTGTCTTAAGATAGATGAGGTAAATAATCTGGGAGCCGCCCGCATCAGGGTGCGCTCTCTCATCGCAGCCCTCAGGGTACATGATGAGAAAAATGAACGCGGGGAAAGCGAGGAGCGAGTGCTTAACTCCTGTGCCTATAAGAGGCTTCTTTTCACGGAGAAGATGAGGGAGAAATATACCATCCTTTGTCCCCAGCTCTCTCCCATTCATTTTGAGTTCATAGAGCCCGCCTTTGCCATGGCCGGATATAACCTTGAGCTTTTACAGAATGACGGCGTAAAGTCAATAAACACGGGACTTAAATACGTAAACAACGACGCCTGCTATCCCTCAATCATGGTGGTGGGACAGATCATGGAAGCGCTGCTTTCGGGCCGCTACGACGTAAACCGCACCGCCATTTTGATGACACAGACAGGCGGCGGATGCCGCGCCACAAACTATGTGAGCTTTATCAGACGAGCCCTTATAAAGGCCGGTCTCACCCAGGTTCCCGTGATCTCGCTTAACATGTCGGGCCTTGAACCCAATCCGGGCTTTAAGCTTAATCTCGACCTGTTTACCCGCATCATCTATGCCGTGGCTCTGGGGGACGTATTTATGAAATGTCTCTACAGGATGCGCCCTTATGAGGCCATTCCCGGTTCTGCCAATAAGCTCCATGAAGAGCTCAAAGAAGAATGCATAGATTTCCTGGTGTCAAAGCATCCCTCATATCTTTCCTACAGCAGACTTTGCAAAAAGGTGGTGGAGAAATTTGACGCCCTCCCCGTAAATGATATCGAAAAGCCCCGCGTAGGCGTGGTGGGCGAAATACTGGTCAAGTTCATGCCCGCCGCCAACAATCATCTGGTGGAACTTTTAGAGGAAGAAGGAGCCGAGGCCGTGGTGCCGGAGCTTTTGAATTTCCTTTTGTACTGCTTCTACAATCAGGTATACAAGGCCGATTACCTGGGCACCTCAAGACGTGTGAAATTCAATTCAAAACTGGGAATAAAGGCCGTGGAGCTGCTGCGTCTGCCTGCCACCAGGGCATTAAAAAAGAGCGTACATTTTGCGCCGCCACAGAGCATAGAAGAAACCGCCAAAGACGCCCAGGAGATCGTATCTCTGGGCAATCAGACCGGCGAAGGGTGGTTTTTGACCGGTGAGATGCTGGAGCTCATCCATTCCGGAGCTCCCAACATAGTATGCACCCAGCCCTTCGGCTGCCTGCCAAACCACGTGGTGGGCAAGGGCGTCATAAAAGAACTGCGGCGCAGGCACCCCGACTCCAACATAGTGGCCAT
>JAFYEL010000093.1 GCA_017544285.1 Lachnospiraceae bacterium
ACCGGGGAGGGAACCCCCATTCCCGTAAACACTGGGGGCCAGTATTTATTGAACTACAGAAAAATCAGGTTCCCGGCCGTTGCAAGTATCCCTGTAACCGATGTAACCCTTGACAAAAAAACCACGCAGGCGATCCAAACAGATGACACGGTAGCTTTCACCGCTACGGTTTCGCCCAACAATGCAACAGATAATAAGGTTATATGGAGTGTAGAAGGAACGGATCCCGGGGCAGTGACACTTTATTCCGATGCAAGCTGTGAGACCAAAGTTGGTACATCACCAACAAGAACTCGCACCGTATACGCAAAGGGAATATCGGAAGGCAGCGCAACCGTTAAGGTTACAAGTAATGATGATCCCGAAATATCCGCATCCTGTAATGTGAAGGTGGTCGCTGAAATTACAAACTACGGGGTTTGGATCGGCGGCACAAGGATCAATAGTGAGAACAGGGATGACGTCTTTGAAGACGGAACAGTCAGCTACACCCCTGCCACCACCGGTACTGGTGCATCCCCTGCTATACTGAAGCTGAACGGTTACACCTACGAAGGTGGGAACACTAATGACGCCACGATCTACGCCGAAGGGAACCTGATCATTGAATTAACAGGCGACAACACGATAAATTGTGACGGGGTGTGTTATGGTGTTTATCAGACAAGCGGTACAGACGACAAAGCCGGTCTGACCATCTGCGGAAACGGCACACTGACTGTAAAAGGCGGTGATTGGAGCATCTGCGTTTTGGGGGATATCACGATTGATAGCGGCAGCGTGATAGCGACCGCCGGTGGCATGGGTATTAGTGCCCAGGGTGGCATAACTATAAATGGCGGAGAGGTGGAAGCAAGTACAATCAGCTATTTTGGTGCCGGCGTTGCAGCTTATAATGTCACGATAAACGATGGTATTGTGAAAGCCACAGCATCCGGGAACGACGGTACAGGCATCTACAGTCCTGTGGTGATTAATGGAGGCACTGTGACAGCCACCGGAGGTGACGTGGCTGTTTCCGGCACCGTAAAGAACGCGATCGGCGGAAAAGGCTGGACCGACATGTCGGGAACCGGGGAGGGAACCCCCATTCCCGTAAGCACTAAGGGTCAGTATTTATCGAACTACAGGAAGGTTCATTTTGAGGATGCCCTCAGGGATGCAGAGGCAAAGATTCCGACAACGCCCGGTCATCAGGACAACCCGGGGCAGCAGGAGCCTTCACTCGAAGACAAACAGAAGGAGAGCGGCAGGAACAGGGATAAGGTGGTTGAACTGCTGGGCTCCAAAGGCTCAGGTACGGTGGCCGGAATATACCAGAACCCCTATGATACACTTTCCACGAACTATATCATCACAGGCGGTAAGATCACCGGAGTGGGCTATGATGCATCACAGCTTAAGGAAGGCGTGAACCGTCTCACCATGAACACAGGCACCAGGATCCTTCTTTCCGAGAAGTTCACGGTGTCCGACAACTTTGCCACAAAGAAGGAATACAAGAAGGCAAAGAAGTTCGTAAAACAGAAGAAGAGCGGATGCTATCTTGAACTCGGCAACCTGGGCAAAAAGAAGTCCTATGAACTGATCCTTGTGAGTGAAGACGGAAAGAAGATCCTTGTGGTCGATGCGGTTAAGCTCTCACTGAACAAGAAGATCAAAAAGATCGCCCTTACCACAACGGTGAGCGCGGATCAGGTAGGCGCGAAGGCAGTCAGTGAAAATAAGATAGGCGAGATCGGCTATGCCGAAAAGGACGGTGTAGTGACCATTACCTCATCCCCTGTTCAAAAGAGCGAAATCACCGGCAGTGAGAAGCAGAGCGCAAGGTTCATATCCGGTATCTGGATGGTCGGGAAAACCGCCATCTACAAGGGACAGACTGTCACGGTTAAGAAGGGCAAGGCCATCGTAAACGCTAAGGTAAACGATGACGGAACCCTGAGTATAGCCAAGGATATGAACAGCGGCAAGGGCAAGCTTCCCATCAAGTACATCCTTAACGGAAAGGTAACGTTAAAGGGTGACAAGACCAAGATGAGTTATAAAACCTATAAGACTTCCGTCAAGGTTAAGTAAGAGGGATCAGCCTTTTCTACTGGAATTTTGTCCGTAATTGGGGTAAAATGAGATTTTAGAACAAACATAAAGAGGTGATTCTTTGCATGGATAAACATAAGCGGAGCAGGTCTCTGATAATAATGTTCGTGGCCGCCCTCGCCCTGCTGGAGCTGTCCATCCTCACCGCAAGGGAAAAGGAAGGGATGGATATAGCGGAGGTAATGCGTGATGCAGTGCTCCACGAAAAGGAAAAGATATCCCTGTTCGGCATGATGGATGTCAATCCTTCCCTCATATCAGGGTTCACGGTTACGGCCATCCTGCTTTTCATAGCTTTGCTGATCAGGATATTCGTGATCCCCAAATTCAAATATGTGCCAGGGAAGTTCCAGATAGTGCTCGAGACCCTGGTGGGATATTTTTCAGGCATGTCCAAAAGCCATTCGCCCCACAGGAACACCTTCCTGGGAGTGTATACCTTCTGTGCGGGAGTTTACATCTGCCTGGGAACACTGTTCGAGCTGTTAGGAGTTCAGGCCGTCACGGTCCACGGAGGCTCGGTGGCACTGCCGGCACCCCTGGCCGATATAAACGGGGCCATAGCCATAGGCTGCCTTTCCTACCTGGTTATACTCTCCGGAGGAATAGCCGAAAACGGAGCAAAGGGTATCGGCCTTACACTGAAGGAGTTTTCCCTGCCGGTTTCCATGAGCTTCAGGCTTTTCGGAGCCCTGCTCTCGGGACTTCTGGTGACGGAGCTTGTGTATTTTGACATCAGGCTTTCATACCTGCTTCCCGTTGTGGTTGCCGTACTTTTCACGCTGATACACGCGCTGGTACAGGCCTACGTGCTCACTCTGCTGACGGCGATCTTCTACGGAGAGGTGTCGGAGCATCATGAAAAGCAGGCGAAAAAGAGACTGAAAAAGGCATAGGATGAACAGAAAGGAGACTGTTTTGAAAAATATAACTACCGTAAAAAAGATCAGAACAATAATCACCGCGGCCCTCACGGGGGCATTTTGCGCGGCCATGACCACCATGGCCTATGCGGCCGAAGAGGCCGGGGACGCAATAGCAGTGGCGGATGCGTCGGTGCTCAGGGCAAAGGCCATCGGAGCTGCCATCGCCATCGGACTTGCTGCTCTGGGCGGAGCACTCGCCATGGGTATCGTTGCGGCAAAATCCGCAGAGGGTGTTGCACGTCAGCCCGAGGCCCAGGGCAAGATCCAGGGCGTTATGATGCTCAGCCTTGTGTTCATAGAGACGGCTATCATCTATGCGCTGGTTGTTGCCATACTCATCATCTTTGTTCTTTAAGATCGCATCTTTAGGAGATAAAAATGACAGGATTACCCTTAAACATCGACTGGCAGCAGATTGTGCTGCATCTGTTTAATTTTGTGCTCCTCTCCGGGGGGCTCTATATCCTTCTGTACAAGCCCGTGGCGGACTTCATGAAAAAGCGTGAGGACCACTACAGAGAGATGGCTGAGGATGCAAAAGACAAGCAGGACGAGGCCGAAAAGCTCAGAAAGGAATACGAAAAGAAGCTGGAGGGCGCCCGTGAAGAGATCGAACAGATGAAACAGGAGGCTGTCTCCACTGCAAAGGCAGCTGCGGACAAGCAGCTTGAAAACGCGGACGCAAAGGCCAAAAAGATACTCGAGGATGCAAAAGAGCAGGCCGAGCACGAGCGCGACAAGATGATGGAAAGCGCCCGTGAGGAGCTTGTGAACCTTGCCAGTGAGGCAGCGGCAAAGATAATCGACGGAGAAACCGACGTGTATGAGAGCTTCGCCAAAGCGGCCGGGAGATGAGCATGAGCAGTACCATTGTAAAGATATTCAGCGCCAAAGAGCCGGATGAAGGCCAGAAAAAGGCGTTGCTGCCTGTTCTCACCGAGAGATACGGCAGTGACATAAGCTTTGAATATATCGAGGAAAAAGACCTCACCGGAGGCTTCAGACTCGAGGTGGGCAACGACGTCTATGACTACAGCCGCAGCACCCGCCTTAAGCAGCTCACCGAAAAGTGGATGCAGAGCGTCAGGGGCATGGACGGCAAGGGAGATATCATCCCCCTGCTCAAGGAAGAGCTGGAGAGCTGGACCCCCGAAGCCCTTGCGGAGCAGATCGGAACCGTTGACTCCGTAGGTGACGGAATAGCCACGGTGGTCGGACTTGACCAGGCAGAGTACGGCGAGATCCTCCTTTTTGAGGGCGGCGTCAGAGGCATGACCCTGAACCTTTCAAAAGAGGACGGCCTGGGCTGTGTGCTCTTCGGAGACGACACGGGAGTGCTTGAGAACAGCAAGGTAAGACGTACCGGCAAGGTGGCCGGCGTCCCCGTATCCGACGAGCTTCTGGGAAGAGTGGTTGATGCCCTGGGCTATCCCATAGACGATATGGGTGATATCAGGCCCGAAAAGTACCTTCCCATTGAGACCCCCGCGCCGGGCATCATAGAGCGCCAGGGCGTACACGAACCCATGGAGACGGGACTTTTGTCCATAGATTCCATGTTCCCCATAGGCAGGGGCCAGAGAGAGCTTATAATCGGCGACAGGCAGACAGGTAAGACCGCCATCGCCATTGATACCATAATAAACCAAAAGGGCAAGAACACGGTGTGCATCTATGTGGCCATAGGCCAGAAGGCATCATCGGTTGCACAGCTCACCCGTATGCTGGAAAACCACGGCGCCATGGACTATACGGTCATAGTCTGCGCCTCCGCATCGGATTCCGCTCCCCTTCAGTACATAGCCCCTTATTCGGGCTGCGCCATAGGCGAGTACTTTATGAACAGGGGCAGGGATGTGCTCATAGTCTATGATGACCTTTCAAAGCACGCGGTGGCCTACAGGGCGTTGTCCCTGCTGCTGGAGAGGTCTCCCGGCCGCGAGGCCTATCCCGGAGATGTTTTCTATCTCCATTCAAGACTGCTGGAGCGTTCGGCCTGCCTTTCCGAGGCAAACGGCGGAGGTTCTATGACCGCCCTTCCCATAGTTGAGACCCAGGCGGGCGATGTTTCCGCCTACATACCCACAAATATCATTTCCATCACCGACGGCCAGATCTTTCTGGAGAGCAACCTCTTCTTCTCGGGACAGAGACCTGCGGTAAACGTGGGACTCTCCGTGTCCAGAGTGGGCGGCGCCGCACAGACAAAGGCCATGAAAAAGGCTTCCGGAGCTCTGAGGCTGGAGCTGGCACAGTACCGCGAGATGGAAGTCTTTACCCAGTTCGCCTCCGATCTGGATGACGCCACACAAAAGCAGATCACCTACGGAAAGGGTCTGATGCAGCTGCTGCGCCAGAACCAGTATTCGCCTCTGTGCCATCACAGGCAGGTCATTGTGCTGGTGAGCGCAATGGCAAAGCTTTTCGTGGGCATCGACATCGAAAAGATAACCGAGGCCAGAGATCAGCTCTGCGAATACTTTGAGCATGAACAGCCGCATATCTGCGAGCGTATAGATTCCGAAAAGGATCTGGACAACGGACTGAGACAGGATATCATTGTCGCAGCCGGTAAATTTCTTGGAGAATTATGCCTACACTGAAAGAGCTTCAAAATCATATGGGCTCTGTCCGTGAGACGCAGAAGATCACCAACGCCATGTATCTGATCGCGTCCACGAAGCTGCAGAGAGCCAGGCGTTCCCTTGAGAACACCAGGCCCTATTTTGACGCCCTTCTGGCTGAGATCAAAAGGATATTCAGGGTCGAGGAAAATATCGAAAGCCGGTATTTTTACCCTCCGGGCAAGGACGACACCCACGAGGGCAGATACGGGATCCTGGTCATCACCGCCGACAAGGGACTGGCGGGTTCCTACAACCAGAATGTTATCAAAGAGACCCTTAAGCTCATAAAGGAGCATCCCTCCCACGAGCTTTTTGTGGTCGGAGAGTACGGCAGGAAGTTTTTTAACTCCCGCAATATGCCCATCCGCGAGAATTTCTGGAATGCGGCCCAGAACCCTTCCACCTACAGGGCCAGACAGATAAGCGCCGCCATGACGGAGCGCTACGAGGAGGGGGCCATCGACAAGATCTACGTGGTCTACACTGATATGCTGAGAGGCGAGGCAAAGGCCGTGAGCAGAAGGATCCTTCCCTTTCACCGGCGCAATTTCATCTCCCCCATAGCGGATGAAAAGCCGGTAAAACAGGATTTCGAGTTTTCGCCCTCTCTTTCCGAGGTGCTGGAATCTGCGGTAAGGAGTTACATGTCCGGCTTTGTTTACTCTGCGATGGTGGCATCCTATTGCTGCGAGCAGAACGCCAGGATGAGCGCCATGGACGCCTCCAACCGCAACGCGGAAGAGATAATCGGAAACCTTTCGGTACAGTATAACCGGGTACGCCAGGCGGCCATAACCCAGGAGATCACAGAGGTCACCGCAGGCGCAAAGGCCCAGAAAAACAGAAGGAAACGCAAGGCTGCCAGAAAAGCCCAAGAAGGAAACACATAATGTACATTGGAAAGATAATTGCCATAGCCGGTCCGGTTGTGGACGTAAAATTCAATAAGGGTGAGCTTCCCAGGATCAAGGATGCCCTCACGGTAAAGGTCAACGGTGAAGAGCGGGTGATGGAAGTCGCCCAGCACATCGGAGACGACGCCGTGCGCTGCATAATGCTCTCCGAGAGCGAAAACCTGAGCCTTGACATGGAGGTTGCATCCGAGGGCCACGGCATCAGGGTACCGGTGGGAGAGCCTACCCTGGGCAGGATGTTCAACGTGCTGGGCAAGCCCATAGACGGTCTTAAGCCCATTGAAGATGACGTCACCAGGTGGGATATCCACAGAGCTGCTCCCGCTTTTTCACAGCAGCGTCCCGTGGTCGAGATACTTGAGACCGGAATAAAGGTCATAGATCTGCTGGAGCCCTATCCCAAGGGCGGTAAGATCGGACTTTTCGGAGGCGCCGGAGTGGGCAAGACCGTGCTCATTCAGGAGCTGATCCACAATATAGCGATGGTACACGGCGGATACTCCATCTTCACGGGAGTGGGTGAGAGAAGCCGCGAGGGAAACGATCTCTGGAACGAGATGAACGAGAGCGGCGTTATCGACAAGACCGCCCTTGTTTTCGGACAGATGAACGAATCTCCCGGCGTCAGGATGAGGGTGGCCCTCTCCGGACTTACCATGGCGGAGTATTTCAGAGACGAGCAGAACAAGGACGTGCTCCTTTTCATAGACAATATCTTCAGGTTCGTGCAGGCGGGCTCGGAGGTTTCCACCCTTTTGGGCCGCATGCCCTCGGCGGTGGGTTACCAGCCTACCCTGGCCTCGGAGATGGGTGCCCTCCAGGAGAGGATCACCTCCACCAAGGACGGCTCCGTCACCTCGGTACAGGCGGTGTACGTGCCTGCGGATGACCTGACTGACCCCGCACCCGCTACCACCTTTACCCATCTGGACGCCATAACCGTGCTTTCCCGCCGCATAGCCGAGCAGGGACTTTATCCGGCGGTGGATCCTCTTGAGTCATCTTCACGTATACTTCAGGCCGACATAGTCGGAGAAGAGCACTACAGGGTTGCAAGAAGGGTTCAGGAGATGATCCAGAAATACAACGAGCTCCAGGATATAATTGCGATCCTGGGTATGGACGAGCTTGACGAAGAGGACAAGCTCACCGTCAACCGTGCCCGCAAGGTCCAGAAATTCCTGGCACAGCCCACCCATGTGGCTGAGAAGTTTACCGGCATCCCCGGTATATATGTACCCATAGAAGAGACCGTAAGGGGCTTCGCAAAGATCGTGGACGGCGAGATGGACGAATATCCCGAGGCGGCGTTTTACAACGTGGGCGTCATCGAGGACGTTCCGAAAAAGGCTGAGACTCTGGCATGAAAGCATTTGATCTCCGGATACTGGAGGCGGATTCAAAATTTTATGAGGGGGACTGCGTGTCCCTGGTCATTCCCACGGTGGACGGTTCCTACGGCATTTTAGCCGGTCACACAGACATAATCACCGCCATGGTGCCCGGGGAGCTTATGTACAAGCGCTACGAGGAAGAGGAATTCACCGTAGCCTCGGTTTCCGCCGGCATAGTAAAGGTTGAGTCCGGTAAGGTACTGATACTTGCGGACTCCGTAGAGCGCCTCGACGAGATCGACATCAACAGGGCAAAACGCGAGGCCGAAGAGGCCAGACAGGCCCTGAACCAGAAGAGCACATTGCGTGAATTCCTTGTGGCAAAGACCCAGCTTGACCGGGCCATAAACCGCATGAAGATACACAATAAATATAGCGATGACAGCTTTGACTTTTAACGGCTTCAATGCTATACTGATAGCGGTGCGCATAGCGCAGGGGTATTTTTATTTTAATGGAGGTTTGAATCAATGAGATTAGTGACCAGATCGGATTTTGACGGATTGGCCTGTGGAGCTCTTTTGCTGGAAGCAGGCGTGATCGACAGTTGGAAGTTTGCGCATCCCAAGGATCTTCAGGACGGGCTTGTAGAGGTTGATGAAAATGACTGCCTTGCCAACGTTCCGTTTGTCGAGGGTTGCGGGCTTTGGTTCGATCATCATTCCAGCGAGCATGAAAGGCTTGCCCTTGAGGGCAAATATAAGGGAGAGAGCCGTATCACTCCCTCATGCGCGCGTATCATATACGAGTATTACGGCGGCAAGGAGCGCTTCCCCCAGTTTGACGACATGATGGAAGCGGTCGATAAGGTCGATTCCGGTAACCTTACCCGCGAAGAGATCCTCAATCCCCAGGGCTGGATCCTGGTGGGCTTCCTTATGGATCCCCGTACGGGTCTCGGACGCTGGAGACAGTTCACCGTATCAAATTATCAGCTCATGGAGCAGCTCATGGAGGCGTGCCGCACAAAGAGTACCGCTGAGATCCTTGAGCTTCCCGATGTGGTAGAGCGTATCGAGGTCTACAAAGAGCAGACCGAGAAATTCATAGAGATGGTTAAAAAATACACCAGGACCGAGGGAAATGTTATAATTTCCGACCTTCGCGGCGTGGATCCCATCTACACCGGAAACAGGTTCCTCATCTACAGCCTCTATCCCGACCAGAACATCTCCGCATGGATCGTAAGCGGCAGGGGCGGTCAGGGCTGCTCCGCAGCGGTTGGCTACAGCATCCTTAACAAGACTTCCAATGTCAATGTCGGATCTCTGATGCTCAAGTACAACGGCGGCGGTCACCGCAAGGTTGGTACCTGTCAGTTTTCAAACGAGAACATGGACACAGAGCTTCCCAAGATGCTCAAGGAACTCTGTGAACTTGCTAACGCGTAACATATCAAGAGTTAAGGAGGAGAAAACATGGGACTTATAGCAGCGCTCGCCGGAGCGGCAGGCGGGGTAATGGCCGACCAGTGGAAAGAGTACTTCTATTGTGATGCTATACCGGCAGACACCCTTGTAGTAAAGGGACAGAAGAGAGCCGGAAACAGATCCACCAACACAAAGGGCGGCGACAACATCATTTCAAACGGTTCGGTCATCGCAGTGGCTGACGGTCAGTGTATGATCATTGTTGACCAGGGCAAGGTCGCAGAGCTTTGCGCACAGCCCGGAGAGTTCGTTTACGACTCATCCACGGAGCCTTCCATCTTTGCGGGCGGTTCACTTGCCACCAACATCCTTGACGTATTCAAGAACATGGGCAAGCGTTTCACTTTCGGCGGTGAGGCACCCAAGGATCAGAGAGTATACTATTTCAACACCAAAGAGATCATCGGCAACAAGTACGGCACTCCCTCGGCAGTTCCCTTCAGGGTAGTTGATCAGAGAGCCGGCATCGACATCGATATCTCCATCAGGTGTTTCGGTGAGTACAGCTACAAGGTTACAAACCCCATCGTATTCTATACCAATGTCTGCGGTAACGTTTCGGATTCCTACAAGAGAGACGAGATCGATTCACAGCTCAAGAGCGAGTTCCTTACCGCTCTACAGCCTGCATTCGCAAGGATCTCCGAGCAGGGCATCCGTTACTCGGCACTTCCCGGTCACACCCAGGAGCTTGCCGATGCCATGAGGCAGGAGCTTTCCACTCAGTGGGGCGAGCAGCGCGGTATCGAAGTATTCAAAGTCGGAGTTTCCTCAGTCAAGGCTGACGAAGAGGATGAGAAGATGCTCAAGGATCTGCAGAAGAATGCAGCCTTTGTGGATCCCAACCTCCGCAATGCAAACCTTGCCGGCGCTACCATGACTGCAATGAACGCAGCAGCAAACAACCAGGGCGGAGCAGCCATGGCATTCATGGGCATGAATATGGCCCAGATGGCAGGCGGAAACGCAGCCGGCGGATTCGCACAGGCAGACGCCATGAACGCTCAGATGCAGCAGAACGCAGCAATGGCTCAGCAGCAGAGTGCACCCGCACCCGCCGCCGCAGCAGCAGCGGCCGGTTCATGGACCTGTCCTTCCTGCGGAAAGCCCGCAACCGGAAAGTTCTGTCCCGAGTGCGGCGCCAAGAAGCCCGAGGAGGCTGCAGGCTGGACCTGCTCATGCGGAGCCGTTAATAAGGGCCGCTTCTGTTCCGAGTGCGGCGCAAAGAAGCCCGAGGGAGCACCTCTTTACAAGTGTGACAAGTGCGGATGGGAGCCCGAGGATCCCAAGAATCCTCCCAAGTTCTGCCCTCAGTGCGGAGATCCCTTCGGCGATGAGGACATTGTTAGCTGACCCGGAGAGTATATGTACAGGGCAATAGCAGCCGATCTGGACGGCACTTTACTTCAAAACGGAATAAGGGTGATCGACGACGAGACCATCACCTTAATAAAGGCTTATACGGCGCGGGGAGGGCTCTTCCTCCCTGCGTCGGGAAGACAGTATCCGAATCTTCGGATGATGTTCAGGGAGGCAGCGGATGATATCGCCTATGTGGCGGAAAACGGCTGCCTTGTTTTATTTGAGGGGCATATAGTGGACCGCCCCGTAATGGACAGAAAACTGGCCCTCGACGTGATAGACGCCATCAGGTCAATTCCCGGAGCCAAGCTTGCGGTCTCCGGAGTGAACTGCACCTATATAGTCAGCGGTGACGAGGACTTTTACGATCACATTGAAAACTACGTAAAGACAAAAGCGGTGGTGATGGAGCGCATGGAGGATGTCCCCGAGGATTTCTCAAAGATATCCGCCTACAGCCGTGACGGCGTTGAGCTTTTCGACAGCAAGCTCAAGGACCTGTTTTCCGACAGGCTCAATGTAGTCACCAGCGGTCTTTACTGGACTGATATAATGCCCATGGGAGTTCACAAGGGCAGAGGAGTGGAAGCTATCTCAAGAGTGAGCGGCATCCCCCTGTCGGATTTCGTGGCTCTGGGGGATCACTGCAACGATCTTGAGATGATGAGCATAGTTGGGCATCCCGCCTGCGTGGACAACGCCATCCCGGAGGTTAAGGCCCTTTGTGAAAAACAGATGGAAAAAGGCACCGAGCTGCTGAAATACTATCTGACCGCATGATCATATGATGAGAGAACTGACGGATTCAAGGGTCATCCTGAGAATCCTCCACAACTGCATTTTCTTTGCATCCCTGATGGCTTCCATAGCATTGTCCGTATACGACCGTCAGGACATACCTGTGGGCACTTACATGCCCCAGCTCCTGCTTGCGGCTCTCTTTATTTCCCTTTTCTTTATCTACTCCGACGCGGTACTTGCCTGGGGAGGAGGCTTTTTCCTCTTTTCCATCCGGCTCCTCATTGGGCTGGCGGCAATGTTCTTCGCGTCTTATTTCATAATGGGGGCAAACGTCCTCCTTATGTTCCTCATCACCCTTACGGGAGTGGTGAATTCCGGCATGGTCTATTACGAGCACAACCGGGGTAAGCGGACCTTTTATCCCACCCCTGCCGTGATCATTCTCTATGTATTCGTATTTCTCATCGGAAATTATCTCAAGGACACAAAGATAACGGGACTGGCGGTGGGCTCCCTCATAGCCGAGATCGTGATCTTCATCCTCTACCATGAATTCACCAATCTTGAGTTCTCCATAAAGCAGGTCAGGGACAGGGCCTATGTCCCCACCGAGGTCATAAGGAAACAGAACAGATATGAGCTGGCGTTTTTCCTGCTGCCCACCGCCATAGTGACGGGGCTCTGTTTTCTCTTTCCCTATTCCTCACAGGTGGCGGACTTCCTTTTTAAGGTTCTGACAAAGCTGACCGGGCTCATTCTGAGGCTGATATATTTCCTGGCAACCCTTATGCCAATGGATGATTCCGAGACCGGAAGTCAGACTGATTTTTCAAAGCTTCCCATGGACCTTTCCGAAAAGTCTTCAAAGCTCTGGGACATCATTTTTGCCCTGGCGGGAATAGGCCTGGCGTTGCTCATTGCCTGGGCACTTGTGCGCACGGTTATTGAGTTTTACAAAAGGTTTATGCGTACGGGAGTTTCCGATGATGATGTGGTCTCCGAGTTCGTCAACCCCGATGAGAAAAGAGGGGGCGGCCTCGAAAAGACAAAGATCTCATTTTTTGACAGATCGCCGGCGGCAAGGATCCGCAGGCGCTATATACATTTCATTAAAAAGCATCCGGGCTCAAAGGAGATAGCGGGCTCGGACACCCCCACCCAGCTTGAAGAAAAAGCGCTGGGGGAGGCGAGAGCTTCATACACCGGCCTCCACGACCTTTACGAAAAGGTAAGGTACTCGGACAAGGAGTGCAGTGCGGCCGATGTCTCAAACTTCAATGGCATGGCCAGATCATGAGGCTGAGCTTCTCTTGATCTTTTTGGAGGTGGTATGCTCGAAGGGTTCGTCCCTGAACTGTACCACGTTGATCCTCTTGTAGGTAGCCAGTTCCCTGTTCATATCGGAAATGAAGTTCCTGATCATGGTATCGGGATCCTCTATATTGTTTGAGGTTATGTATTCTTCGTTGCGGAAGATCTGAACACAGATCTTTTCGTCTTTTTCGTATACCACGGATTCAAAGATGGCAGGGCAGTTGCAGAGCATGCCCTCAAGCTCCTCGGGGGAGACATTCTCTCCGTTGTTTAAGATGATGAGGTTCTTGATGCGGCCGTTTACGTATACGTAGTTGTCCTCGTCAAGGAAGCCCTTGTCACCGGTGTAGAGCCATCCGTCCTTCAATGTCTTGGCGGTCTCTTCTTCATCCTTGTAGTAGCCAAGCATTACGTTGGGACCCTTTACGCAGATCTCGCCGTCGCCATTTTCGTCGGGAGAGTCGATCTTTATCTCTTCGCCGGCCACCATCAGTCCCGTGGATGCGGGCTTGTTCTTGGCGATGGGGTTAACTGCCAGCACGGGAGCACCCTCGGTGATGCCGTATCCGTTCATGACCTCGATACCGAAATCCATGAAGCCGTCGAAATGCTTCATGTTGAGAGGGGCGCCGCCGGAGACGATCCTGGAAAGCCTGCCGCCGAAGCCTGCCAGCACTTCTTTGAACATCTCGCGCTTTGCCGCGGGAGTAACATTGCCGGCCTTACGGTTGTGGGCTATGACTGCCTGTATCTTTTCCTCCATGCCCGCAGCCTTTATACCCTTCCAGAGCGATGCGTAGAGCATCTCGACAAAGATGGGCACCACTATAAGTATCTCGGGCTTTGCTTCAAGGATGTCTTTTTTCATGAAGCGGAGATTGAGATTTATGGTGTTTGTGCTTCCGGTGAGGAAATGGATCAGAAGGGCGGGGCCCAGACCATAGATATGATTCAGGGGAAGCAGATATATGGTGTCGCCCACAAGGTCGGGACGCTGTACCGACATGGAAAGGTTGCCCATGATGTTGCGCTGGCTCAGCATAACGCCCTTTGCCGGGCCTGTGGTGCCTGAGGTGTACATGAGCACGGCCATGGCGTCGGGATCGGTGGTGATGTTTTCATGACCGGTTATGCCGCGGCCTGCCGATACGAAGTCGTCAACTTCCTCGAGCTTATAAAGCTGTGAGCCGAAGTGCTCCTCAAGCTTCTTTGCCTTGTCTTCGTATTCGGCGGAATAGAAGAGGACGGTGCTGTCACTCCTGCCGAAGATGGAATCCATGGTGGCGTATTCAAGGCCCTTGTCCAGGGTCACCAGTATGTTGTCGGAACAGATCACCGCGAACATGGTGAGGACCCACTGGTATGAGTTCTCTCCCAGGATGGCGATGTGAGTCCGCTTATATCCCTTGTCTGCAAGCCAGGATGAAAGGGCGTCCACCTGATCCTTAAACTCTGCGGGCATGACAACTCTTTCCTGATCGGTGAAGTGGTCACGACAGCGGAAGAGTGCCACGTCGGGCTTTGTCTTTATCCTGTGCTCCATAAGGCCGCGGTAGGTGTCGATCATGACCCAGCCTTCGGGGAAGGCGGTGGATCCGTAAGTCTTTTTCGTGATGTTCTCCATAGTGTACTCCTTTAAATACCTTTTGCCTTCATCAGCTCTGCGATGTCGCCTACGGTAACCACGTTTTTAAGTTCCTCGTTGGAGATGACCAGGTTGTTCTTTTCCTCGATGTCGGTAATGATCTCCATAAGTTCCAGAGAGTTGATGCCGAGGTCGGCGATGAGCTGGCTGTCAGCTGTGATCTCTCCGTCACAATCCGCGTACTCACTGATCAACTCCAGTGCCTTATTCATGTATTCGTTCATTATCTTCTCCTTTTTGCGGCCTGCGGCCAATTAACATATGCTATTTAAAGTTATCATGGTTCAGGGATGTTTTCAATGAAAATATAAAAGGGGGCGGCTTTTTCGAGCCGTCCCCTCTGTGTCCCGCCTTACATGGTTTATATTATGAGTACTTTCTGGTGGCAAATGACTTGTAATATTCTTCCAGCAGTTCTTCGATTTCCGATAAAAGTTTCTTCATAGTGATCGCCTCCTTTTGTTTGGATCCTTCGGTGGGGATCTCTGTTGTTCTTTGTTCTGACTTAAGATTAACACCTTGCAAAGCTCCTGTAAAATACATATAATGGATGCAGAGCCATACCTTTTGAGTATAGGAGAAAAGTCATGGAACTTCGTCATATCAGATACTTTATAACAGTGGCACAGGAGGGCAGCTTTACAAAGGCGGCGGAAAAGCTCTGTATTGCCCAGCCCCCTCTGAGCCGTCAGATCCGCGACCTTGAGGAAGAGCTGGGGACCGAGCTTTTTACCAGGAAGGCCAGGGGACTTGCGCTGACCGAGGCGGGAGAGCGGTTCATGCAGTACGCCTCCAGGATCAGACAGCTGGCCGATCAGTCCTTTGAGGATATCCGTGAGATGAGCGAGGGTCTGTCCGGTACTTTGTACCTTGCCACGATCGAGGGATACGCCCCTTCGCTTTTTGCGGAGTGGATCGCGGATTTTCAGAAGAAGTACCCCCTTGTGGGCTATGAGCTCTGGAACGGAAACACCGACGATGTGGTAAAGCGCATTCAGTCGGGCCTTAGTGACATCGCAGTCATAACCGCCCCCTATGACGAGGAGGGACTTGACGGCAGGCTGATATACAAAGAGCCCTGGGTGGCCATGATCCCTGCGGACCACCCTCTGGCACAGCTTACCGGGGATGAGATAAGCGTCAGGGCCCTGGATGAGTGCGAGCTGATAATTCCCTCCAGGCAGTCCAGGCGCCAGGAGATAGAGAACTGGTTCCATCCCTACGGTATCGAGCCCAGGATCTTCTGCAGGATAGCCCACCTGCTGAACGCCTACGAGCTCACGGCAAACGGAGTGGGCATAGCCATCTATCCTGCCTCCGCCGCCAGGTACGTCAGGGACGGCGTGGTGATAAAGCGCATCACCGAGCCTGAGGTCTACGCCGAGTACGTTCTGGTAAGAAGCGCCGACAGACAGCTCACGAAGGTGGCTGATGAGTTTTGGAACATGGTTGATGACATGCTGCATTCCTGATCGGGACGTCGGACCTGATCGGGACGCCGGAAAATTATGCTTGATTTTTGATATAAAAAGTTGTATTATCTTTTGCAGGCAAAGGCGTCTGAATAGGCGGAGAGTACTCCGCTTATTTAGGTGCCCTATTTTTTTTTAAAAGGAGGAGATAGAAATGTCATACGTAGATGAAGTTTTGGAGATTGTAAAGAAGAGGGATGCCGACCAGCCCGAGTTCATTCAGGCGGTCACTGAGGTGCTTGATTCACTTCGCCCCGTCATTGATCAGGATGAGGAGAAGTACAGAAGTCTTGCTATTCTTGAGCGCATCACCGAGCCCGATCGTCAGATCATGTTCAGAGTACCCTGGGTTGACGACAAGGGTCAGGTACAGGTAAACAGAGGATTCCGTGTACAGTTCAACAACGCCATCGGACCTTACAAGGGAGGTCTCAGGCTTCACCCCTCGGTTAACCTCGGTATCATCAAGTTCCTCGGTTTCGAGCAGATCTTTAAGAACTCTCTTACCACACTGCCCATCGGCGGCGGCAAGGGTGGTTCCGACTTCGATCCCAAGGGCAAGTCAGACAACGAGATCATGAAGTTCTGCCAGAGCTTTATGACAGAGCTTTCCAAATATATCGGAGCAGATGAGGATGTTCCTGCCGGCGATATCGGTACCGGCGCAAGAGAGATCGGCTTTATGTTCGGTCAGTACAAGAGGATCAAGGGCCTTTACGAGGGCGTGCTCACAGGTAAGGGACTTACCTACGGCGGATCACTTGCACGTACCGAGGCTACAGGCTACGGTCTGCTTTACCTCACCGAAGAGATGGTTAAGTGCCACGGCGACAAGATGGAGGGCAAGGTAGTTGCCATCTCCGGTTCCGGAAACGTTGCCATCTACGCATGCCAGAAGGCTCAGCAGCTTGGCGCAAAGGTTGTTACCGTTTCCGATTCCACCGGCTGGATCTATGATCCCGAGGGAATCGATGTTGAGCTCCTTAAGGAGGTCAAAGAGGTTAAGAGAGCACGTCTTACCGAGTATGCAGCTGCACGTTCTTCGGCAGAGTATCATGCAAAGCAGAACGGCGAGCACGGTGTATGGCAGTACAAGGTTGACATCGCTCTTCCCTGCGCTACCCAGAACGAGCTTGATCTTGAGGATGCAAAGATGCTGGTTGCCAACGGCGTGAAGTACGTTGCAGAGGGCGCAAACATGCCCACCACCATCGAGGCTACCCAGTA
>JAFYEL010000094.1 GCA_017544285.1 Lachnospiraceae bacterium
CTCGTGACGGATGTCCACCAGCAGAAATACCAGCCTCAGCGGCTCCCGGCCATTTAAATAGCCCTCTATCATGGCGCCCCACTTCTCCGACTCGCTCTTTGACACCCTGGCGTAGCCGTAACCCGGCAGATCCACGAAATACATTGGCCTTTCGAGTCTTTCGTCTTCAGCTCCCTTTTCAAAAGCATCGATCCGGTAAAAATTCACGGTCCTGGTCTTCCCCGGCTCACCCGAAGTCCGGGCAAGATTCTTCCGGTTCATCAGCGCGTTTATCAAAGATGATTTGCCCACATTGCTCTTTCCCGCAAAAGCAAACTCGGGCAGGCCGTCCGGGTTATCAAATATCACGGAAGTGATGCCGCACACAGTTTCAAGCTTCGCATCCCTTATTACCATTTTCGCAACCTCATCCCTTATTCTTCTTTGACTTTTTGATCTTTATCTTCTCGGAAAACGCTCTGCCGATGACCTCGTCCATGCTGGTGACAAAGACTATGGAAAGGCCGTCAGTTATTTCCGTTTCCATTTCTTCAACGTCCTTTTTGTTTTCCACAGGCACCAGCACCTGCACTATGCCTGCACTCTTTGCTGCCAGGAGCTTTTCCTTGAGCCCTCCTATGGGAAGGACCCTTCCCCGCAGCGTGATCTCTCCGGTCATTGCAGTGTCACATCTGACGGGTGTTCCCGTTATCGCTGAAAGCAGCGCAGTGGCCATGGTGATACCCGCCGAAGGGCCGTCCTTGGGCGTAGCTCCCTCAGGGATATGTATATGGAAATCGTGTTCCCTGTAATACTCACTCTTTATTCCATAATTTTCCGAGATGGAACGTATGTAAGACAGTCCGGCCATGGCCGATTCCTTCATCACGTCACCCAGCTTACCCGTAAGGCTCACCTCGCCCTTTCCGGGCATGATGTTCACCTCCACCTCCAGGGTATCGCCCCCCACGGCTGTCCAGGCAAGGCCTCTGACTATGCCTATCTCGTCCTTTTCATTCGCCTTGTCCCTTGTGTATTTCACCTTTCCAAGGTAATCCTCAAGATTCCCGGCTGTGACACTGATGCGGTCAGCCGTTCCATCATATATTTTTCTCGCACTCTTTCTGCAGATTTCGCCTATGCGTCTCTCCAGCCCCCTGACTCCGGCTTCTCTGACATACCCTGAGATTATGGCTTCCAGCGCATCGTCGCTTATGGACAGCTGTTCCTCAGTCAGTCCATTTGTCTCCAGCTGCTTTCCTATGAGATGCTCTCTTGCTATGTGAAGCTTTTCATTCTCGGTGTAGCCCGATAACTCCACCATCTCCATCCTGTCAAGGAGAGGCCTGGGTATATCTGCAGCATTATTCGCGGTGGCCACAAAAAGCACCTCCGAAAGATCAAGCGGAAGCTCAATATAATGATCCCTGAAATGTCTGTTCTGCTCCGAGTCGAGCACTTCGAGAAGGGCAGAAGACGTATCTCCCTTATAATCCGAGGACACCTTGTCTATTTCATCCAAAAGCATCAGCGGATTCTTTACTCCCGCGTTTTTAAGCCCCGTGGCGATCCTTCCGGGCATCGCTCCCACATAGGTGCGTCTGTGGCCCCTGATCTCGGCCTCGTCCCGCACGCCGCCCAGGCAGATCCGCACATATTCCTTTTCCAGGGCTCTGGCAATGGATCTGGCGTTGGAGGTCTTTCCGGTTCCGGGATGTCCCACCAGACATATGATAGGACTTTCTCCTCTGCCCGCCGGCTTTGAGGCATCAGAGGAATCCGCACCGCGGATTCCTTTCCGTTCCTTAAGGTTCCGCACCGCCAGGAATTCCAGCATCCTCTCCTTCACCTTGTCCAGGCCGTAGTGATCCTCATTC
>JAFYEL010000095.1 GCA_017544285.1 Lachnospiraceae bacterium
GTAGATCTCGTCTACGACACCCTGCTCCGCCACTCTGCCCAGGTACATAACGGCGATACGGTTACTGATATGCCTTACCACAAGCAGGTCATGGGCGATGAACATATAGGTCAGGCCGAAGCGGTCCCTCAGTTCCTCGAACATGTTAATTATCTGGGCCTGAATGGAAACATCCAGTGCGGAAACGGGCTCATCGCAGGCGATGAAATCCGGCCGCAGTGAAAGCGCCCTGGCTATTCCGATCCTCTGCCTCTGTCCGCCCGAAAACTCATGGGCGTATCTGGTGGCGTGCTCGCTGTTAAGACCCACCAGCTCCAGGAGTTCCAATACCCTGTCCCTGCGCTCCTTTGCGTTTTTGCAGGTGCGCTGTATATCCATGGGCTCCGCGATGATATCGGTGACCGTCATGCGGGGATTCAGGGATGAGTAGGGATCCTGAAAAACCATTGTAGCCTTTTTTCTGAAATTTCGCAATGCCTCGGGATCAGCGGTGTCCTGTCCGTCGAAAAGTATCCTGCCCGCGGTGGGCTCGTAAAGCCTCATCACAGTCCTTGCGGCAGTGGTCTTTCCGCAGCCGGACTCTCCCACCAGTCCCAGGGTCTCGCCCCTGTATATATGGAAGGAAACATCATCCACCGCCTTGAGGGTCCTGTTGGAAAAGAAGCCCTCGCTTACGTCAAAGTATTTCTTAAGGTTTTCAACCTCTAAAAGAGGCTTTGCGCCAGTCTTATTTATCGCCATGGGAAACACCTCCCTCCTTAGAAGCCTCTTTTACCACGGACCAGCAGGCCGCGCTGTGTATGCCTCCCAGGTCTATGGGCTCGCATCTCTGTCTGAGGCATATCTTCATGGCGTTTTCACAACGGGGTGCAAAGGGGCAGCCCACGGGAAGCTCCAGAAGATCCACGGGAGTACCCTTGATGGGCTTAAGCGGAAGCCTGTGGCTTGCAACCACCGGCATGGAAGCCAGAAGTCCTCTTGTGTATTCGTGGGCAGGTGAGTAAAAGATATCCCTCACAGTGCCCCTCTCGCATACGGATCCGGCATACATTACCATCACCTCGTCGCACATGCTGGCCACCACCCCCAGGTCGTGGGTGATCATGATTATGGCCATTCCCAGTTCGTCCTTGAGGCGCATCATCAGCTCAAGGATCTGGGCCTGGATGGTCACGTCAAGAGCCGTGGTAGGCTCATCGGCTATCAGTATATCGGGCTCGCAGGAAAGGACCATGGCGATCATGACTCTCTGCCTCATGCCTCCGGAGAGCTCGTAGGGGTATTGCTTCATCCTCTTTTCGGGATCGTTCACCTCCACAAGGCGGAGCATTTCCACCGCTCTCTCCTCTGCCTGTTTTTTATCTCTGTCGGTGTGGAGCCTGATGGCCTCCATAAGCTGATGCCCCACCGTATACGTGGGGTTCAGGGAGGTCATGGCATCCTGAAATATTATGGATATCCGGTTACCCCTGATATTCTTCATAACGGCCTCGCCGGATTCAGCCAGCTCAATGCCGTCAAAGAACACGGAACCGGAAACAACCTTTCCGGTGGGTGCCAGTATTCTGAGGATGGAATAGGCGGTCACGGATTTACCTGAACCGGACTCTCCCACTATCCCCAGTACCTTTCCTTTTTCAAGTTCAAAGCTCACTCCGTTTACGGCCTTTACCTCACCGGCATCCGTAAAAAAGGAGGTGTGCAGATCTTTTACCTCTAACAGACTCATTTTACGCCTCCTATTGTACCAGCTTGGGATCAAAGGCATCCCTCAGGCCGTCTCCGAAAAGATTGAGCGCCAGAACTATCAATGAGATCACTATCGCGGGGATCGCAAGCCTTGAAGGATAGGATGTGATGCCGTTAAGGGCATCGGAGGCAAGTGACCCCAGTGAAGGCATGGGAGCATTGACGCCCAGACCTATGAAGGAAAGATAGCTCTCAGTGAATATGGCGCTGGGTATCTGAAGCGCCACCGAAATGAATATGACACTCATGCAGTTGGGTATGAGATGCTTTCTGATGATCCAGCCTCCCCGGGCTCCGGAGATCCTGGCGGAAAGCACGTATTCCTGCTCCTTGAGGGAGAGTATCTGGCCGCGGATGAGCCTGGCCATGGATACCCAGTAGAGCAGGGCAAAGACTATGAAAAGACTGATCATGTTTGCACCCAGGGACTCAAGGACAGTGCCCTCTATGGCCGCACCCAGAACCTGCTTCATGACCGCAGCCAGAAGCACAACCATAAGCATGTCCGGCAGTGAATAGATCACATCCACGAGACGCATTATCACAAGGTCCACCTTGCCTCCGCAGTAGCCGGATATGGATCCCACCAGCATGCCTATTATCAGCACTATTATGCTGGCAAAGAATCCGACCGCAAGGGAAATGCGGGTGCCGTATACCACGCGGATAAAGTAATCCCTGCCCGCGGCGTCAGTACCGAAAACGTGGGGAAATACGCTCTCTCCCGCGTCTATCCTTGTCTGCTCGCTGCGGCTGTACTCAAAGGGTGCAAGGTTGTTGTAGGTCATGTCCATGGGCTGGCCGGGGACATTTCCCAGCATGTCCTCGTAGGAATAGGGCCAGAAAAAGGGTATCACTATGGCCCCCAGGGTTATGACTACTATGACTATGAAACTGACAAAGGCTGTCCTGTTCCTTATAAGCCTTCCGACACTGTCCCTGAAAAAGGTGGTTGCGGGGCGGAGCTTCTCCGGACTTACTTTTTCACTGTCAGAGGCGGGGAGAAGGTCCGCCTCGGTTATATCGATCTCTGCCGGGTTTTTCAATTTAGTCTCTCCATTTGTTTTGATATGCATCTGCCGAATCCTTTACTTAACGGTGATCTCCGTCCGCATCTATGGGTGCGGCCTTTTTGTTTGTGGCCTTCCAGGAGGTGGGCTTAAGAGTGGGGTCCACATATCCATTCTTAAAGCTGTAACTCGTTGTAAGCACGCAGAGTTCATCCCTGTCCGTGAAAAAGCCCTGAAGGTAATCTCCTCCTGCACTGCAGGGCTCTCTACAGGGAGTTCTGCGGAGAAGGCGGGTGTGACCTCGGCCATGAGCATGGCCAGGGAAAGTATAAGGGCGATACTGGTCTTTTTCATGGTTTCTCCGATGTTTTTGGTGGGTCCTCCCACAGCAAGCTGTGGTCCCCCCGCTTCGTCTGATGCTATCAATCCACGTTTTCAATCCCCTCGGAAAATGCAAGCATTTCCCTCGTGATTTAGGGTCCCACCATCGCTTTGCGATGGTCCCCCCTAAATCTTATTCGAATCTGATCCTGGGATCGGCTATCTTGTACAGGATATCACTGATCAGGTTCATGATCACTATAAGTGTTGCAAGGATGATGGTTGTCCCCATGATCATGGGATAATCCCTGCCGGTTATGCTTGTAATAAAGTTACGCCCGATCCCGGGCACCGCAAATATCTGCTCCACCACCAGGGAACCGGTGACTATATAGGCCAGCATGGGTCCGAAATAGGTGATGACGGGTAGCAGGGAATTCTTAAGGGCATGGCCGAAGACTATTCCAAAGCCCGATACACCCTTGGCCTTTGCTGTGCGGATGTAATCCTGTCCCAACACGTCAAGCATGGAGGAACGGGTGAGCCTTGTAATGTGTGCCATGGGCGAAAGTGAAAGGGTTATCACAGGCAGAATAAGCCCTCCCTCTGCATTGCCGTTGGCGGGCAAAAGGGAAAGCTTAACCACAAAAAGTATTAGAAGAAGCGAGCCCATGATGAAGGACGGCATGGATACGAAGGCGGTGGTGAGTATCATCACCAGACGGTCCGCCAGAGTGTTGCGGCACAGGGCCGCCACACAACCCAGGACGATTCCGAAGACCAGGGCTATAAGTGCGGCGATGACGCCTATGAGAGCGGAGGTCTTCATTCCGTCCCCTATGACGTCCACCACCGACCGGCCCCTCTGTTTCAGAGAGGGACCGAAGTCGAATTTTGTGACTATGTCTTTAAGATAGGTGGCGTACTGGGTCATAAGCGGCTTGTCCAGCCCGTACTTCTGCTCCAGCACCTTGGTCGCCGACGCCGAGATAGCCTTTTCCCCAAGGAAGGGGCCGCCCGGCACCGAATGCATTACAAAAAAGGTAACGGTTATGACCACCCATACGGTGACAACCGCAAGTATGATCCTTTTGATCACATAGGAAAGCGTTTTGGGATTCATCTCATTTAACCCTGATCTTTACAGTGTAGGTAATCTCATCGACAGTTGCGGTAAGGTTGGCCTCGCCCTTGGAGACTCCCGTGATCACGCCCTTATCATCCACGGTGGCAACGGCGGGGTTATCAACGGAGTAGGTCACCGTTTTGCCCTGGACATTTTTCAGGACGGTCTTTACACTCTTGCCCGCCTTTACCTTGTAGGTGCTCTTCTTAAAGGTGGGAGCCTTTACGATCACCTTGAAGGTAAGCTTTGTGGCCTTCACTCCCTTGCCGGAGCCGAAGGTGGCGGTGACTTTTATATTGCCGGACTTGTTTATGGTCAGAAGTCCGTCGGCATCAACAGTTGCGGCCTTTTTGTTGGTAGCCTTCCAGGAGGTTGGCTTAAGGGCACAGTTCACATATCTGTTCATGTCGATACGGCCGCGCCTGTCGCGTTCGATCTTATTCTGTGAAGCGGTGGGCTTTACAAGTATCAGTTCCTTTGTGGCAAGTACGGTGCCCGCCTTGTCCGCAGCGGTCACAACCACCTTTCCGTCGCCAAGGACGGTGAGCTTGCCGCTGTTCTTTATCTTTGCAAGGCTCGCATTGTCTACCGAAAGTTTTTTAATTCCCTTTACATCAGCAAAGAAGGATTTCTTAACGTTCAGGGACTTTGCTCCCACCACGTTATCACCGGACAGCGTGTACTTTGAAAGATCGGCCTTGAGCGGTCCCTCTGCAGGCTCCTTTACGGGTTTGTTATCCTTCGGATCCACGGGATCATCCCCGGGTTTGTCCTCGGGCTCCGTGTAGCCCTCAACAGTTTCATTCTCCACATTCCCAAGAGTCAGCTCATCGTCTTTGAGGGATATAAGAGTGCCTTCGCCATCTCCGGTTCCTTTTCCGGATATGGTCACCTTTTTATTAAGGGCATCCTCTGAGGTATCCTCTATGACCACCGTGAACTCTTCACCCTTTTTAAGGGGGATACTTGCATAGGCCAGGTCTTTTTCTTCGTCCACATCAAAGGTTACCTGGCCGGAATCGGCAATAACCTCTATGCTCCTGTTGCCGTCCATGGCTGACATATTGACTTTATTGTTGCTGACGATTACCTTTCTTCCGCCTGTGGGGGTAAAGACGATCCCTTTTCCTTCCTGCCCCTTCAGGTCGTCCTTAAGGCCCGTTGCCCTCTGCTCAAAGGCTATATCCTCTTTTCCCTCGGCCGCAGTGACATTCCCGCTTTCAACGGTAAGGAGAGTATCTCCGTTTGAATCGGATACTGTATAATCCTCGGCATCCACCGCCATGGCGCGGCACTTTACACGGCACTTTACACGGCACTTTACACGGCACTTCACGCGGCACTTCACACGGCACTTCACACGGCACTTCACGCGGCACTTCACAGCAAGCGTAGACGGGTCCTTGGTGCCATCCTTACATTCTTTAAGTGCTTCCAGTTCCTCCGAGGTAAAGCCTTCGGAAATCAGTTTTTCCAGCTCATCGTCATTATACTGGTAGTTATTCTCGAACTCCGTTTTTTCTGTATCAGACCAGGGCTTGTAATAAAACTCATCCCAGATATAATCGTCAAGGTCACCACCTGCGATCTCGCCGTCTCCGAACTCTTTCTCCAGCTTATCTGCCCAAGCGACGAGATCGTACTCGCCATGATCCTCAAGCACTGCAGAATATACATCATAAGGCACATATGTCATTGCGGCGTTTTTATCCGTCCAGATGACCGCATTATCGCCACCCTGAGGATCATCAGCCAGATAATACTCCCAGCTTTTAGCACTGCCGTCAGGATTCATCTTAACTTCAATATAGCTGTCAAGAAGAGGAAAGTTACAGTCATATACGTGTATCCGGCCTGTTTCCGTCGATGCGCCCGGCATGTCATAACTGTAGGCTAAAACCGCATGGCCGCCCTCGGGGCCAAAAAGTCCCAGGATCACCGGCCTTTTCGTTTCCTCAAGCTCGTCGATAACGGCGTCGGGGTTTACGTCAATTGAATAGCAGAACTGAACCCTCTCATCGTACTGGGCTATCTGCATCATCTCTATATACTTGCGAAGGTCGGTTCTAAGCTCGGCTTCGGTATCATCCGAAGGGTCGGTATCAACACGCTCAGGGAGCATCACATCTCGGGGATAGATCGCTCCCGGTACATACGTGCTTATATCCGCACTGTTGTCGGGAGTTGCAAAAAAGGACGAGGTAGCTGAAAGGCCGTAGCAGGATCCTCCCCATTCGTCATCAAAGAACTTATAGATATTCTGACCTCTTGCCTTCCCAAACAACTGCTCATATCTCACCTTGGGGATATGATAGTGCATATCTTCCGTATACCCCATGCCGGAGTAGCTATTCTTAAAGCCATAGGACAGGGAACGCATGCAGAAAGGATCATCTCTGTCAGTAAAAAAACCATCCCAGTAATATCCATCGTCAAAGCACCCGTCTATTCTTGCATAGGTCAGCTCATTGCCATGAACACCTTCCCTGAGCGGGTAATAGGCTGCTCCCATTCCGCCCACCAGGACTTCGCAGCCGTCAAACATGCCCTCATAATCATTTTCGCTCCGGCTGCCATACTCATCATCCGAGCCTATGTTTATGTCGTGGTCTACCAGAATGGTCTCAAGGCTCGAACAGCCGCTGAACATATTATTTGCGCCTGTAACGGTGGTAAGGGTAAGATCGCCAAGATCCACTATCCTCAGACTGGTACAGCCCTCAAACATATTCTCGAGGTTGGATGATGCCAGCTGAACACCTTCACTTATCCACACGCCTGTAACGTCTGTGCCCGCAAACAACCCGACATCCTCGGGTCCGGAGGGATCTATCAGTACAGAATAAGTTTTTCCTTCGATCACGGTAGTTGCCGGGATCACCACATTGCCCCCTGCCCCAACATACATATCGAGGATAACAGTTTGTCCCTCCTGCATGTATGACCAGTCTCCGATATCGAATGAGGCTTTCGCAGCCGCGGGAACGCCGACAGGAGCCTCCATGCCCTCCCTGACTGTAACATCCGCACTCTCTTCCTGCAGTATCTCACCATCGGTAACCTCTGCGGCAAAGATTCCCGCGCTCTGTGTCAGCAGCATGGCGGCTGAAAGCAGGATCGCGATCCGTCTGTTGTTCTTCATAATCTCCTCCTATCCGTTGTCCTGAACGTTACGCAGCAGGGAATAGGTCTCCCTGTAGTTTCTCATCCTTCCCTCACTGAGAAGATACTTTATATCGGCCCTGACCTCTTTCTTTTCGAAAAGATCGGCCAGCCAGGGGGCATATCTTGTGCCTGCCCCTTCCCGAAGCTCCGACACAAAGTCGTCTATCTTTTTGCCCTTGTTGTAGCTGCGCCCCACGGTATCAGTGGCCGCATCCAGGCAATCCGCACACTGGACTATGTTCATGATGGTGCGGTAAGGGCTGTCCATTGAAGAAAAATCTCCGGGATATCCGCCCGAATCATCATACCATTTGTGATGCCCAAGCGCCACATCGGCGTACCGCCTCGTAGAGTTGAACATCTTTAGCAGCTCGCTTCCCATGACGGGGTGGGCCTTTATTATATCAAACTCAAACTCCAGGAGCTTCCTTCCGTATACGAAAATGGTGTCTATGATATAAATCTTTCCGAAATCGTGGCAGATGGCGGCGTGATAGGCATAGTCTATGATGGCATCACTGTTTTTAAGGACATCGGCGGAACTCCTGCAGCCCTCCATGCCGATGAAAAGCTCCGGGATCTGGGAGATGAGATGCATGCACAGCCTCTCTGTGATCTGTCCCACCATCTCAGAGTGCACATAAGTGGGCGGGTGTATGGCCGCCATGCAGTTTAATATGAATTCCTCTGCCGGAAGAACGCTGGGTATCTCTATAAAACGGCTGATTATGCCGGATACATATTCCATGAAAAAAGAAAGGGAACCGTCAGCAGGCATTCTGAAGAGGTAAGCGTTCAGGCTTACATATATTTCCCTCAGCCTTGACACATCATCCATGCTTATCCTGTCCCTGTCGATAAGGCAGATATACTCCAGGGGAAGCAGAACGTTGAAATAACCTCCTTCAGTATCAAAATTCATACGGTCTCTTTTTTCGTAGGCATCAAGGATTATATGTCTGTAATCCTCCTTGGTAAGCTCTCCCGCCAGATAGCGGCACCTTGCTATGGCCATGGGGGCAAAGCTGTACCCGATGTAGTTGCAATATACCTCGGGAGACCGCTTGAGCATGGAATCGAATTCGTTTGCCTTGGCTACGATCTCAGAGAGGGCGTCCTCGGAGAAGCACCTTTCATTGCAGGCGTCCGTAAGCTGGGTATAGTATTCAAACACCCTGAACTCAAAGTAGTCCCAGTCATAGTCTGGAACAGCGTCTCTGTAAAATCCGTCGGAAGCCACATTGAGCATCTGGCGGAGTATATCTATATTTTCCTGATTTTTTTCGGGATCGGTGACTCTTTCAAAGAATGTAGAAGTGAACCGGGAATTGGTGAGCACCATTGCCCGGCATTCCTTATCGCTGATGGTAAGGAACTTGTCTTTATTCAGCAGGCTGATGAACACCTTGCCGATGGCAAGGCCTCTGTTGCGGTATTTTCCGCTGATATCGGGATGGGTGGTGATGCGTTCCGTCATGTTCATGAGGGAGTAGCACACCGCGATCTCATCGTCCATGCGGCGGATGCCGGTGATCAGATCGTGCTTTTCATTGGCGTCGTACAAAAGGCGCTCGGTTATGAGGGATGAAATCGGAAGATCCAGATTTTCGAACTCGGCGTCTAAACCCGCCACGTTCAGCAGCATGTCGCTGAGGTTCTTAAGCTCCTCTTCTTCCTCCTTTGTGAGGGCGTCATTGCTGTTGAGTATGGGATAGAGCTCCTGGTCCAGCATTTCACGGTTCTGGGCCGCCAGACGGCCTATCCGCTGGAAATTAAAGCGCAGGCGCTCGCTGTAATCATCGGCGCTGTCAAAAACCTTTATGTCGGGAGAAGAAAGCCGTTTTATCTCGGCCATCCTTTCCGCGTATTTGACGAATTCTTCTCTGATAGATGACATTAGCGTTCCTCTTGCGTCTCTGTCCTTACACTGTACTCTCCGCTCCCGTTACAGGTGATGATGACACTGCCCGCCTCACAGGTGCGATAACAATCCGCTCCCTGCTCCGAAAGAAGTGAGACTACCTCTTCATCTGCCTCTTTATCATAGCCGTCGGTGATTATTGCAAGCTGCGGGGAGACCGCAGCAAAAAACTCTTCGGAATTGTCCTCATATGCCCCATGGTGAGGGACCTTGAGTATGTCACAGTGGGCAAGGCCTCTTTCAAGAGCCATGTCCAGACCCTCCTCCTCCAGATCGCCCGCAAAATACCAGGAATCCTCATCCTTCGTCATGGTTATGGTCAGGGAAAGGTCGTTGTCATTTTTTTCCTCTTCATCATATACGATTTCGGAGGGGTAAATATCAAGCAGCAGATCTCCGAATGTAAACTCCTGTTTTTCATCTACAAAAACCTGCTTTACGTGGTTTCGCTCCGCCGCCGACATGCACCTGGAGTAAAACTTTTTTTCACTCTCGTAGTCGGGGGCGTACATTACCCCCACGGGAACCGATGAAAGAAGCTCCGGAACACCACCCGCATGGTCCTTGTCGTAGTGGGTGAGGATCAGCGCATCAAGTGCCCTTATGCCCTTATCCTTCATGTAGCTTTGAACGGCGCCTGCCGTATCCTCATAGCCGGCGTCGATCATCATGTACCTTGAGCCGCTGTTTATGAAGATGCAGTCGCCCTTTCCCACATCGAAAAATGTGACCTCATAGGAGGGCGTGCCGGTATGGGAAAGTCCAAAGATTAAAACGCACACCAGGACGGCAGTGAAGATCACCGCCGTCCCGATCGCCATCGCCTTTCTTTTCAAAGCGTTGAATATCCGAAACCGTTGCAGATTGCATCAACGGGTATTCCGTTTTTGCACATAGGGCAGGAATCGGATCTGTAGCTTGCGTAATCCGGAAGATCCCTGGTGGAGTAAAGGGATCTGATGGGGATGTTCTCTATCTGGGTGGCTACCGAGAAGATGGCCGATATACCCACTATGGTACCGCCGTAAAAGCCTATGGAGCCGATGGCGCTCTGAAGAGTTGCACCGGTGGTGGCGGTATCGATGAGCACCAGCACTCTCTTTCCCTTTATCATGTGCTGGTTGTTCTCACGGAACATCATCTGTCCGCTGACATTGTACTCGGGACTGGTGATGTAAATGGTCTTGTGTGAGTTGGCCGAAAGCAGCCCCGCCTTTGTGAGCTTGTTTGCAAGATAGGCCCCCACAACCTCCATGCCGTTGAGGCAGAGGATGGTGTCGATGATGTCGCTGGAAATGTAATTCTCAGCAAGCTCTTCTCCGGTGGCCCTTGCCTCACGCTGACGTGACTTCATGTCCGTAAGGTCCATGTAGTAGTTTACATGGGAATTGGGAGTCACAAAGTGACCCGGGATGTAACGAAGTACAACGTCCTTGTTTCTATCGTAATCGATCTTTTTGTAATCCTGCATATAATACCCCCTTTTAAATTACTACTGACTCTTAATTTTACCACGTTTAGCCAAAGTATGCCACACCGCTCTCAAAAATCTTCATATCCTGCTCGCCGTAGATATTGATGGCGACTCCGTCGGCTCTTCTCTCGGAATGGGCCATCTTGCCCAGGCACCTGCCGTCGGGCGAAGTGATGCCCTCGATAGCCGCATAGGAACCGTTTACGTTCCACAGCTCATCCATGGTCACATTTCCGTCGACGTCGCAGTACTGGGTGGCAACCTGTCCGTTGGCAAAGAGCTCATCTATCACCTTTTTATCCGCAACGAATCTGCCCTCTCCGTGGGATGCGGGGTTGGTGTAAACGCCGCCGAGGCTGCACTTTGCAAGCCAGGGGCTCTTGTTCGTAACCACCTTTGTGTATACCATCCTGGAGATATGTCTGCCTATGGTGTTGTAGGTCAGGGTGGGTGACTTCTCGGTCTGTCCGGTAACCTTTCCGTTGGGAACAAGTCCCAGCTTTATAAGTGCCTGGAAGCCGTTGCAGATACCCAGGGCCAGTCCGTCCCTTTCATTAAGGAGCCTTTCCACAGCCTCCCTGATCCTGTCGTTCTGGAAGGCGGTGGCAAAGAATTTCGCCGAACCGTCGGGCTCGTCGCCTGCGGAGAAGCCGCCGGGGAACATTATGATCTGGGCCTTGTCTATCTCTTTTACAAAGGCGTCCATGGACTCCCTGATATCCGATGCGGAAAGATTCCTGAATACGCAGTCCGTCACGGTAGCTCCCGCTCTCTCAAAGGCGGCACGGCTGTCGAACTCGCAGTTGGTACCGGGGAAAACGGGAATGAAGACATGGGGCTTTGCCACCTTATGCTTGCATACGTAGATCTGTCCCTTTGCATCGTAAAGAGGCGAATCAACGGGTTCCTTATCGTCGTTTGTCCTGGTGGGGAATACCTTTTCCAGGGTGGCGTCATAGGCTGCCTGTGCCTCATCCACACTAAGGGTCACATCGCCGTAAACCAGTTTTTTATCATCTCTTGTGCGGCCTATCAGCTGTGCTTTCTCAAGCTTTCCTTCAGAGCCCTTTGCAACCTCGGCAACTATGCAGCCAAGTCCCGATGAGAACAGGTCATCCGCCGAAACCGCAGCCGGGTCGATCTCAAAGCCGACACGGTTTCCGAAGGCCATCTGTGAAAGGGCGGAAACAAGTCCCTCGCCCTCAACTGCGTAAGCGGAAATGACAGCACCCTCTTTTATAAGTTCTGCCACTTTGTCATATACCTTCATTACCTCTTCGTATACCGGCAGACGGTACTCGTCAACGGGGATGGTAAAGAGAGCCAGAAGGCTGTCGGTCTTTTTAAGCTCGGGAGTGATCACATCCTTCGTGGTGCCGTGATCCACCGCAAAGGAAACAAGGGTGGGAGGCACGTCTATGTCGTTAAAGGTGCCGGACATGGAATCCTTTCCTCCGATGGAGGGCAGGCCGTATCCGAGCTGTGCCGCAAAGGCTCCGAGGAGCGCGGCGAAGGGCTGCGACCAGCGCTCGGGATCATCCCACATGCGCCTGAAGTACTCCTGGAAGGTAAATCTTATCTTTTTGTAATCTCCGCCGGAGGCCACTATCTTTGCTATGGACTGGGTCACCGCATACACGGCACCATGGTAGGGGCTCCAGTCGGAAAGATAGGGATCGAAGCCGTAGCTCATCATGGAGACAGCGTCCGTTGTGCCCTCCAGTGAGGGAAGCTTTGCCACCATGGTCTGGATGGGAGTCATCTGATATTTTCCGCCGTAGGGCATGAATACGGAGCCCGCGCCTATGGATGCGTCAAACCTCTCGACCAGACCTCTCTGGGAGCAGCCGTTCAGGTCGGAAAGCACCTTTATCCAGGCTTCCTTAACATTGACATCGGACTTCTTTTTGTCAAAGTATCCGTCGGACTCAACAGGCATATCGACCTTAACATCGGTCTCCTGATGGGCGCCGTTGGTATCCAGAAAAGCTCTGGAGATGTTTACTATATCCCTGCCGCGCCACTTCAGTACCAGCCTGGGCTCCTTTGTTACCACCGCAACCTTTACCGCCTCCAGGTTTTCCTGTGCGGAATAGTCAAGGAACTTCTGTGCGTCGTCGGGGGATACCACAACCGCCATCCTCTCCTGGGATTCGGAGATGGCAAGCTCGGTTCCGTCAAGACCCGCATATTTCTTGGGCACAAGGTCCAGATCAACCTCAAGGCCCGCTGCCAGTTCGCCTATTGCGACGGAAACTCCGCCGGCGCCGAAGTCGTTACACTTCTTGATGAGACGGCTTACCTCGGGGCGTCTGAACAGCCTCTGGATCTTTCTCTCGGTGGGTGCGTTACCCTTCTGTACCTCTGCACCGCAGGTGGTGAGGGAGGTATCGGTATGGGCCTTGGAGGAGCCTGTGGCACCGCCGCAGCCGTCACGTCCGGTACGTCCGCCCAGAAGGATGATGACATCGCCGGGATCCGAGGTCTCTCTCACTACGTTCTTGCGGGGAGCAGCGCCCATTACCGCACCGATCTCCATGCGCTTTGCAACGTAGTTGGGATGATATATCTCTTTTACAAGGCCTGTTGCAAGACCTATCTGGTTTCCGTAGGAAGAATAACCCTGAGCTGCGGTCCTAACCAGTCTCTTCTGGGAAAGCTTTCCCTTCATGGTCTCGGAGGAAGGTCTGGTGGGATCTGCTGCTCCGGTGACACGCATGGCCTGATATACGTAGGCGCGGCCGGAAAGGGGATCCCTTATGGCTCCGCCCAGACAGGTTGCGGCCCCACCGAAGGGCTCGATCTCGGTGGGATGGTTATGGGTCTCGTTCTTGAACGACAGAAGCCACTCCTCGGTAAAGGAGGTGCCGTCCGGTCTCTTTATCTCAACGGGGATCACCACCGAGCAGGCGTTGATCTCATCCGTCTCCTCCTGGTCGTTAAGCTTTCCGTCCTTTTTCAGCTTGCGCATGGCCATGAGAGCCAGATCCATAAGGCAGACAAACTTGTCTCCGCCCTTTTCCATGACTCTGTCACCAAAGACCTCATCTCTCACCTTAAGGTACTCCTTGTAGGTATCCTCAATGGGCTTTTTGTAGAATCCGTCATCGAAGCTTATGTTCTTAAGCTCGGTGGAGAAGGTGGTGTGTCTGCAGTGGTCGGACCAGTAGGTATCCAGCACCCTGATCTCGGTCATGGAAGGGTCTCTTTTTTCCTCTTCCGTAAAGTACTTTTTGATGTGAAGGAAATCCTTGAAGGTCATGGCCAGGGACAGGGAGTCATAGAGTTCCTTGAGCTGTGCCTCATCCATGGATATGAAGCCGTCGAAGATCTTTACATCCGCGGGCTCGTCGTACTCAACCTTCAGGGTCTCGGGAACGGTGGAATCATCCGAAAATCCGGAATCCACTGGGTTTATAACATGGCCCTTAATGGCCTCAAGCTCGCTTTCGGAGATATCCCCGGACAGACAGTAGGTAACTGCGGTGCGGATTATGGGCTCGGTGTTTTCGTCGATGAAGCCTATACACTGCATGGCCGAATCCGCCCTCTGGTCAAACTGTCCCGGAAGGGCCTCTATCGAAAATATCCTGTCGGAATCTTCATGGGGAAAGCTTCCCTCGTAAAGGGTGTCAACGGGAGGCTCCGAAAAAACGGTGCGGCAGGCCTTTTCAAAAACTTCATCGCCCACGCCCTCCACATCGTAGCGTATAAGGACTCTGGTCTTTGTCACGCTCCTGATGCCGAGATAGCTGACTATCTCTCTTGCCAGCTCCTTTGACTGAACCCCGAAGGCTTCCTTCTTTTCAACATAAATTCGTCTAACCATCTGTGTTCTCCTTTATCCTCTTATCTGCCCGTTACCCCGTACCTTATATTTGTATGAGGTAAGCTCGGTAAGGCCCATGGGCCCCCTTGCGTGCAGCTTTTGTGTGCTTATGCCTATCTCGGCTCCGAAGCCGAATTCAAAGCCGTCCGTAAACCTTGTGGAAGCGTTCACATATACGGCGGCGGAATCCACACCGTTTAAGAACTTCTCGGCGCTTTCCGGATCGCCTGTGACAATGGCCTCCGAGTGATGGGTGCTGCAGCGGTTGATATGCTCTATGGCTGCCTCAACACTGTCCACGATGCAGACTGAGATCAGAGCATCGCCGTACTCGGTATAAAAATCATCCTCAGATGCTGCTTTAAGACCGGATGCCATGGTGCAGGAGGCTGCATCTCCCCTTATCTCTATACCGGATGAGAGAAGATCCTCCGCAATGGCGGGAATGGCCCTTTCCGCTATATCCTTATGGATAACCAGGGATTCGCAGGCGTTGCATACTCCCATGCGCTGGGTCTTTGCGTTGTGTATAATCTTTACCGCCATGTCGATGTCGGCACTCTTGTCCACATAAACGTGACAGTTTCCGGTGCCGGTCTCGATGACAGGTATGGTGGCGTTTTCAACCGCTGCCCTTATAAGCCCGGCTCCGCCTCTGGGGATCAGCACATCCACGTATTCATGGAGCCTCATGAACCCCGTGGCAACCTCTCTGTCCGCGGAGTCGATAAAGAGCATGGCGTCTTCGGGCATGCCGCATTTTTTAAGGGTGTCTCTTATGATGTCGGAGATGGCCCTGTTTGAAGCCAGGGCATCGGAGCCGCCCTTCAATATGGACACATTTCCGGATTTGAAGGTGAGGGCAAAGGCATCCGCCGTCACATTGGGCCTGGATTCATAGATGATGCCGATAACGCCGATGGGCACGCTGACCTTCTGTATCTTCAGGCCGTTGGGCCTGTCAAATTCCGCGAGGATGCAGCCCAGGGGATCAGGAAGGTCTGCCACCTGTTCAAGCCCGAGGGCCATGGCGTCTATCCTCTCCTTTGTGAGCATGAGCCTGTCCACAAGGGATTCCTTCATGCCCGAATTCTTCGCCGTCTCAACGTCCTTTGCGTTCGCCGAAAGTATGGACTCATATCCGTCCCGCAAGGCCGCTGCGCAAGCGATCAGGGCTTTGTTACGGTCTTCGGCAGATGCGGTGCGCATGACGCTCTCCGCCCGCTTTGCCCTGCGTCCAAGGCTGTCCAGCATTGCTTTTTTTTCATCCATGATCTCAGTGTTCATAATTCTTTTCCTTGTATATTCAGATAAAATAAACTATAATAACTCTCTGTCAGTGGGGCGGCCTGTCGCCGGGTCCTTTTGGACCGGGAGGAAAGTCCGGGCTTCACAGGGCAGGATGCCGGATAACGTCCGGAGGGAGCGATCCCATGGAAAGTGCAACAGAAAGTATACCGCCGCGAAAGCGGTAAGGGTGAAAAGGCGTGTGTAAGAGACCAC
>JAFYEL010000096.1 GCA_017544285.1 Lachnospiraceae bacterium
CCCCGCTGTGGCTATCATATCGTACCTCAGCATGCTGTTGTCATCGGTACGTCCGTTCACGAAGAAAGTAGCCTTGACATCGTACTCGCGAATAGTGGTGAGTATGTTCTCCGTGTTGTCCGAGGGGCCGTCGTCAAAGGTGAGATATATGCGGTAGGGATCCTCGGATGTCTCCTCTTTCCCGGCATTTTCCTTCATCAGACTGCGTCTGTCGAAAAGACTGATGCCGCTGTCTTCACTCCCGCTTTCCTCTGTATCGCCGCCCTCCGGCTGTTCATCGGGCTGCGGGGAACGGGACAGGACCACGCCTCCCTCTCCGACCTCTATGAGCGAAGGAGAAACTGTCCTTTTAGACTTAAGACTGTCCAGCTCCCTCTGTACTCTGCCCAGCCTCACCGCCAGGACTATGCATAAAATAATAGGTACTATTATCAGCAGAGCCGTTACTGCGGGCAGGGCAGCCTTGATCCTGTTTATCCTCTGCCTTCTGTTTTCTTCCATCTCATTTACCCTAAAAAGCCTCGAATCATATAATACCCCAAAAGGCGAAAAAACACAAACGATAAATGTGATGCAAATGAAATAATGTAACTATTGCTATTATTTTATTCATGCGGTATACTTTTCCCAGTTTTTCTGAAAGGAAGAAAGCCATGAAAGATATGAAGTCGCAGCTCAACGATATAATCTCCGATCTGCTCAAAGACTACGATGACGACCGAAACATAAACCGGGTGGACAATTTTTCCCAGCCCGATACGGACGCCATAAAAAGGATCATCACCAATCTTTTTAAGATCGTCTATCCCGGTTATTTCAGAGAAAAGGATTACAAGTACTACAACCAGTCCAGCCGGCTGACGGTACTCATAGAGGATGTTTCCTACAATCTTAACAAGCAGCTGGTGATGGCGCTGCGCCAGAAGAGCGAATACGCGGAAACGGACTTCAACGAACTGTCCGAGATCTCCGCCCGGATAGTTGCGGAGTTTCTGAAAAAGATCCCGAAGGTCAGGGAATACCTGGCCACGGATGTGGATGCGTTTTATGCCGGGGATCCCGCAGCCTTCAACCACAACGAGATCGTACTGTCCTATCCGGGACTTTACGCCGTGACTGTGGCGAGGCTGGCCCACGAGCTCTACCTGCTGGACGTGCCCCTTATCCCCAGGATCATGACCGAGCACGCACACTCACTGACGGGAATAGACATACACCCCGGTGCCACCATAGGCAGGCACTTCTTCATAGACCACGGCACAGGCATAGTAATAGGCGAGACCACGGTCATCGGTGACAACGTAAAGATATACCAGGGCGTGACTCTGGGCGGTCTTTCAACCAGAGGCGGACAGAGCCTCAGAGGGAAAAGGCGCCATCCTACCATCGAGGACAATGTGACAATATACGCGGGTGCTTCTATCCTTGGGGGAAATACTGTTATAGGTGCGGGCTCAACCATAGGCTCCAACGCTTTCATCACCTACTCGCTGAAGCCCGGCACCAAGGTTTCCATTAAGAATATGGAAATGAACATCAAGAACGGCGAAACCGCCACCGAAAGCGAAGACGACAGCTGGTACTACATGATCTGATTCTTCGCGGTATTTATCAGCATCTGCAATCTGTTTTCTATGTTTGCAAAGCTTACGTCCGGATCGTAATCCAGAGGCAGTATCTGCACATCCGGGAACATCTCCTTCAGTTTTTTGCTAATACCCCTGCCGACCACATGGTTCGGCAGGCAGCCGAAGGGCTGCAGTATCACGAAGTGTCTGCAGCCGTGCTTTGCGTGGTGGATTATCTCACCGGGTATCAGCACGCCCTCACCCGCGTCAAAGGTGTGATGAATAATGGGATCCGAGTCGGTCACCAGCTCATCCATCCTTGCGGCCCTTTCGTATAACGGGTGTTTTTTAGCTATCTTATCGGCGGTGTTGTGTGCAAAATTAAATGCATTATTTTCTATGTGAAGCAGCATTTTTTGCAGGAATGCCTTCTTTATATGGTATTCCTTGACCTGTGCATCCTGATAGAAATAGGTCTTTCTGATGACGTCGGTCATCCTCGCCTCTATTATCTCAAAGCCGTTTTTCTCAAGATAAAGTTCGATATCGTGATTTGCGCCGGGGTGGAAGTTGAGCAGGTACTCTCCCACTATAAGTACCCTGGGTCTGGGGTTGCTGCGGTCATAGGCCACATGGCGCATCAGGCCTATGCCCTCCTCAAAGCCCTTCTTCATACCGGAGATACCGCCCTCCCTGAGGCCGTCGATAAGCAGATCCATGGCCTTTTCAAAGGCGCGGTCCGCCTCGCCCTCATGAAGCTCGTAAGGTCTGATCTTTCTCAGGAGTTCCTCCAGAACGTCCACCATAGGAAGTCCGAAAGCAGTCTTTATGGCGGCTGAAAGGCTGAACTTGTATCCGGGATGAAGGTCGTGGTAATCCGTGTCGTCGTTGGTCACGATGGGCACCTGAGGATATCCGGCGTCATCCAGCGCCTTGCGCAGCAGCGTGGCATAGTGTGTCAGCCTGCAGTCGCCTATGTACTTGCCCATGGCCACCGCGGTGTTGTCGGGATCGTACTTGCCGCTGCGGAGGGCCGCTAAGGCCTCTCCTATGACTATCTGGGCAGGGAAGCAGATGTCATTGTGAACATACTGCTTTCCGAGGCGTATAGCCTCCTCACGGCCGTAATCCAGGGATACCGTCTTAAGTCCCTGGCTTGCAAAGGCCTCTCCCAGCAGACGCGAAAAGGCGTGGGAGGAGTTGGGCACCAGCACCGTCTTTTCGTAATCATCCTCGGTGAACTTAACGGGGAAGGGATCCCCCAGTTTTTTATATGGTTCAAGCTCGCCTCTTTGAGCAAGCTCCTTTCTCCAGGCCCTGCGCATATCCACGGTCTCCGCAAAGGAGCGCACGCGGATCCTTAAGGGTCCGGTGACATCGGACTCATCCAGCTTGAGAACAAGCGGTATCTTCCCCGAGATCTCTTTCATCATGCGTATTATCTCATCCGAAAGATAGGCATCGTGGCCGCAGCCGAAGGAAACCACCTGTACATACTCCAGGTTTTCGCTCTGGGCGGCGATGATGGCGCTGGAAAGCATCCTTGCATGATAGTTGTTAACCACATCCAGTTTTGTATGTGAAAGGTCGATATCCTCGCTTCCGGGAATGGAATCCGCGGTGAGTACGGGGATCCCCATCTCAGTAAACATGCGGGGAAGCTCATGGTTCACAAGGGCGTCGTTCTGATAGGGACGGGATGCCAGCACCACCGCGTAATCGCCGGTGCGCTCCACCTCCTTGATGACGGCGGCCCCCGCCTTTTTCAGCTCCGAGCGGAATTCATCCCAGGCCCTGTCCGCAAACTCCATGGCCTGCCTCGTAAGGCGGGGCGGGATGTCAAAACTCTCCTTCATATACTTTGTGAGCTGCCTGTCCCTGTCCTCGGGCTCATGCCAGTGGAAAAGAGGCGCGTCAAAGGGAATTCCGTACCTGTCCTCGGGGTTGTCGGAGTTTCTTATCACTATGGGATAGCCCTTAACCACGGCGCACAAGGACTCGGAGGTAGCCTCCGTATTTTCCGTCTTTACAGTGGTTATTGAGGGCATAAAGATCCTGTCCACCTTTTTCTTTGCAAGGTTCCTCAGATGACCGTGGACGAGCTTTGCGGGGAAGCAGACGGTGTCTGACGTCACCGCGTGTAAACCCTCCTCGTACATGGCCCTGGTGCTCATATCCGAAAGCTTTACATCAAATCCGAGGCTTTTGAAGAAGGTTGTCCAGAAGGGCATGGTGTCCCAGAAGGAAAGCACCCGGGGTATTCCGATGGTGATGCCCCTCTTTTCACAGAGCTCCTCGTAGTTGTAATCGTCAAAGAGAAGCTGGGTGCGGACCTTGAAAAGATCGGGAGTTTTGGCCTTTACCTCATCCTTGTACTTTATCTGTTCCCTTACCTTCTCATCTTTGGGATCTCCGAGCACTTCTCCACGCTCACAGCGGTTACCGGTTATCCACGATTTGTTGTTAGTAAAGTTGACAACTGTTCTCTTGCAGTGGTTCGTACAGAAGGGACAAACGATGTTTGACTCCTGGGTGTAGCCGAAGCTGTCCATAGCCTCCAGCCCAATAAAACTGCGGTTTCCGGGGTTTTCGTCGTGTCTCTCTTTTGTGATGAGGGCAGCTCCAATGGCCCCCATGAGGCCGGGGTAAGGAGCACGTGTGACTTCACGCCCTATGTACTGCTCCATGGCCCGGAGCACGGCATCGTTTCTGAAGGTTCCGCCCTGTACCACTATCCTGTCTCCCAGGGAATCCAGGTTGGATATACGGATAACCTTGGTGAATACGTTTTCTATGATCGAACGGCAGAGACCCGCCATTATATCTTCGGATTTTTTGCCGTTTCTCTGCTCGGTTATGACAGAGGAATTCATGAACACGGTGCATCTGCTGCCCAGCACCGCCGGCTCTTTTGAAGAAAAGGCTGCCTCCGCGATATCAGGAACGCTGATGCCCAGATTCTGGGCAAAATTGGCAAGGAAGGAACCGCAGCCCGAAGAACAGGCCTCGTTCACCACAATGTTTGTGATAATGCCGCCATCGATCCATATGGCCTTCATATCCTGTCCGCCTATGTCGAGAATGAAGCTGACATCGGACACATAGCGCTCCGCTGCCCTGGCGTGGGCCACGGTCTCTACCACGTGAGTCTCGGCATCAAAGGCCTTGTTGAACAAAAGCTCGCCGTAGCCCGTTGTTCCGCAGGCGATTATCTCAAGCTTCGCCCCGGCTTTGGCATATTTATCACGAAGACCTATAAGGGCCTTTTTTGCCACCATGAGGGGATCTCCCTCGTTAAAGGCATAGAAGGAATCCAGCAGCTCCTCATCTTCTCCCATGAGGACGAATTTCGTGGTGGTACTGCCGGAATCTATTCCGAGATATGCCCTTACCACTTCGCCCTTTTCGGGCTTTTTCCACTGAAGCTCGGGCAGGTGGTGACGCTTTAAGAACTTCTCCCTTGACTTATCGGATTCAAAGAACCTGACCGACTCTCCCAGGGATTCTGCCTGAGAGGTGATGTCGGCACCGTCCAGAAGCTTTATGAGCTCTTCCACGCTGTAGTCCGTGATCCTGTCCGCATACATGCCCTTGAGGGACAGAGCGGCGCCTCTGGCTATCATCATCTCCGGATGGGGAGGTATCAGAGCCTCTTCGTCCGAGAGCTCCAGCCTCTCCCTGAAGACCTCAATGAGCCTTGGGTTAAAGGTGAGGGGGCCTCCCTCAAAGACAACGGGCTTTTCTATGTCCAGGCCCTGAGCCAGTCCGCCTATGGTCTGCTTTGCAATGGCGTGAAAGGCCGAGAGGGCCAGATTTTCCTTTGAAATACCCTGATTCAGCAGAGGCTGTATATCGGTTTTTGCGTAAACACCGCAGCGACCGGAGACATCATAGACACAATCCCCCTGCTCAGCCAGAGCGTTGAGCTTCTCTGTGGGAGTCTTGAGGATGGATGCCACCTCATCTATGAAGGCACCGGTACCACCGGCACAGCTTCCGTTCATACGCATGTCGGAAACGTTCAGACTGCCGGAGGAATCCCTGGAAAAAAAGATCATCTTGGCATCCTGACCGCCCAGCTCTATGGCAGTGCCCACGTTGCTGTATTCCTCACGCAGGGCTATGGAATTGGCCACAACCTCCTGTATGAAGGGAATGCCCATGCTGTCGGCTATGAACCGGGCTCCCGAGCCCGTAAAACAGAGGCGCAGCCTCCTGCCGGCGGCTTCCTTCACATTCTCTTCAACCAGAGACAGAGCCTTGCGGACACTGGTTATCTGGTCTGCGTTATGACGCCTGTAATCAAAATATACTGTCTTACATGCCAAAGGCTCCACCACGGCCACCTTGGTCGTGGTAGAGCCCACATCGATTCCTACGAGTAAGGCTTCACTCATTCTTAAATCTCCAAACTTCCAAGTTCATTTATTGCTGCGGATGCACCGTCCATATCAAAGTTTTCCGATGCCTCCCGAAGCTGCGCGAGCAGCTGTTCACCCTTTTCTCCAAGGGAGTAAGCGGACAGTTCCCCGATAAGCTGTTCGGCGGTGTCGGTGTCAAGTTCATCGAGAGCCGCGCCGATCCGCCCGGTCAGATCCTTAAGGATCTCGGGGCTTATCTGTTCCTTATCTGCCTTTTCGGTATTGTCGTCGGCAAAGTACGGTGCCAGCACCGGTGCATAGGAAAGATATTTCTCAAGCATATCTCCGGTGCCTGTCTGTATCTTTTTAATATCGCTGTCGTGGCCGGCCTTTTCCAGCTCCATGGCCATGTCAGCCAGCTCCTCTGCCCCTATCTGTCTTGAGGCACTCTTGAGGGCGTGAACCTCTATGGTATAGGAAGGCCAGTCCTGAGCCTCATAAAAGTCCTTTATGGCCGCGGCCTTCTTCTCGATGGCGTTGTAGTAATCCTTAAGGACCTTGAAGAAGAGCTCCTCTGTGCCCAGAAGGCCTATAGCCTTAGTCACGTCCAGGTCTCCGATAAGGAGGCTGTTCTTCATCCTTCTGGTCTTTTTCTTTGCCCCGGTCTCCTCTGCCACAAACTCATCTCGCTTGATCATTTCTTCGGGAAGGTACTGCTTGAGCTTCTGCATCAGCACCCTGACCTCAAGAGGCTTTGCGATATAGTCGTTCATGCCGCATTCGTTAAAGACATCCCTCACCTCCGAAAACGCGTTGGCCGTGAGGGCTATGATGGGCATGTCCGCCAGCTCGGGGAACCGGGATCTGATGGTGCGGGTAGTCTCAACTCCGTCCATTCCGGGCATCAGGTGATCCATGAGTACCATGTCGTACCGGCCGTTCTCACGGATCTTCTCAATGGCTTCGGCTCCGGAGAGAGCCCTGTCTATATTGGCGTGGAGGGGCTCGATAAGGCCCTCTGCCACAGTGATGTTTATTGCATTGTCGTCTACCACCAGGATCCTTGCATCGGGGATCACGAAGTCAAACTCACCCTGAACCTTTCCCCTGACCTCTTTGACGCTGTCCATATCCCTGTTGTATACATGGGCTATGTTCACGGAGTAAAGGGGCTTCCTCATGGTGACTGTGGTGGGAAGCTTGGGCTCGTAATCCGGCATGTCGTGATCAAGCACGACCACGGTGGTGAACTCCGGATGTTCCCGGGCATAGCTTTCAAGCTCCTCATCAAGGTATTTCTTGTCGATGAAGAAAAATGTGTTGGAGTCGATGGGAACCTCAAGCAGCTCGTACTTGTCCACCACTATCCTGTGCCTGACCCCGAGATACTCGCCGTCGGCCATGAACTGCCTGGCTACGTATCCGTTGCCGAAAAGTCCGTAGGCCCGGATCTCTTCGGCGTTTTTTATAACCAGCCTGGGCTGGGCATCCTCGGTCTTCTGGGGAATGACAAGCTTGAACACGGAGCCTTCTCCGTATATACTCTCCACCTCAAGGCCTCCGCCCATCATGGACGCCAGATTGTTTGCTATGGCAAGCCCCAGGCCGGTGCCTTCCGAGTTACGGTTGCGCTTTGAATCAAGCTGCTGGAAGGAGGTAAAAAGACTCTTGATATCTTCCTCCTTTATACCCACACCGGTGTCTGTGACGGAGTACTCCATCATGACGTCGTTGGAGGTGATCCTGTTATAGTGGACGCCGATCTTTATCTGGCCCTTCTGGGTAAATTTCACGGCGTTTGAGCTTATGTTGGTAAGGATCTGTTTTATCCTCAGGTCATCTCCCACCAGCTTTGCCGGAACGTCGGGCATTACGTCAAGTACGACCTCCACATCGGAGCCGATCTGGTCGTAAACCAGATTGGTCATGTCGTTAACGAGTGATAAGGTGTCGTACTTCTCGGTGATTATCTCCATCTTACCCGATTCGATCTTCGAGTAATCCAGGATATCATTTATTATTGCAAGAAGAGCGGTGCCGGAATTGCGGATCTGCTCTATATACTCTTTGGCTGTTTCATCAAGCTCCTCACGGAGGGCCATCTCAGCCATACCGATAACGGCGTTCATGGGAGTTCTGATCTCATGGGACATGTTGGCCAGAAAGTCGGTCTTCATTGCAGATGCACGTTTGATATCCTCGCTTGCCTTCTTTGCAAGATAGCTTCCGTAAGCCATCTCGGAAAGGAATCCCACGATCTCGTCCAGGAAGCGGACGCTCTTTTCCACATGGTCCCTTGCGTATATTCCTACCTGAAGAGCGGCTTCGTATAGCCCATTGGGATCGAGCTCCAGCTCTTCAGCTAGCTTTTTAACATCCTGCTCCACCGGCTCCTCGGTCATCACCTGGCCGCCGATAAAGCTGCCCACCCTGTAGCCGTTGAGAAAAATGGGGGATGCATACTCCATGAGGCCCGCATGACAGGTATAGGCAACGGACTTACCCGAACTGAGAGCCGACTCTGCCCCATGGCGGTCACACTCCTCGCAGCTTTCCGCACCCTTTTTCGAGGAACGGACAAAGCTGCTGCAGAATTCCGTAAAATTTGAGCACTTGGTGACGGGCTTGCCCTCGTTATCCCAGATGAGGGCTGCCATACCGGTCATATCCGCAAAGGCATCCTGTATCATCTGAAGGGTGGATACGTCGATAAGATCCGTCAGGTATACATTGTAATCCTCAGCACCTTCCGCCGGCACATCAAGGGGTTTATTATTGTCAACAGCCATGGGCAAATCCTCTTAACAAATGTAAACCATGAACCTGAAGAAGTTCCTGTTTTACAGGAACTTCTTAACTGCAACCATCAGTTTGTCGTGATCTATGGGCTTTAGCATGTAGCCCTGAGGTTTCTGTGCCAGAGCCTCCTGTATCTTGTCTCTCTCGGTGATACCCGTGAGGAATATAACCGGTATATTGGCGGTGGCAGGATTCTCACGGAGCTGCTTGAGCACCACGGGACCGTTATCACCGGGCATCTCGTAATCCAGAAGGATCAGATCCGTGGTACGTGTCTCAAGGAATTTATGGGCCGTACGGCCGTTGATGGCGGTTGCCACCTGGTAATCTGCCTTAAGGTACTCCCTGATGAGCTTCAGCATCATGGGATCGTCGTCGATGACGAGGATGTGCTTGCGGTTATCACCGCCGCCTGCAGGTGCTCCGGCAGGTGCGGCCGAAGGCTGGGATGCGTGTGCTCCCGAAGATATGCTGGCCATATCCCTGTCCGAAAGTCCGGAAAGCTTTCTGTCATCGAGGAAATTAACGATCTCGTCTTTGATCTGAGGCATGGGCTTCGGCCTTACGAACTCAAGGTCGACGCTGCCACCCAAATGGCTCTTTAAGGAGCTGATCTCAAACTCGGCTCCGTAAACGCCTATGGGAACGTTTGACTTTTTCAGGGTGGCAGCAAAAGCCCCAACATTTTTAATGCTCTCCTCGGACTCGTCCATCATACAGTAAAGCACCAGATCGGGTCCGAAAAATTTAAGATGAGCTGCCAGATCCCCCGGTCTCTGTGAGGTTGTCGCACATTCAAAGACATCCCCCATCTGTGTAAAAAAATCATTGATCGCGGTCTCGTAAGCTCCGGTCAGAAGGATCTTGTATTTTGACATTTCATTTCTCCTTAGAATAAAGATAATGTACTCCTGTATATAATATCTGATTTCATCCTCAAATGCTACCCTTTTTATTCTGGAATATTTAAGAAATATGTATTCAAGATCGAAATAAGTCTGCTCTTCGCTGTCGTGGGTGAGGGCCCAGTCATCCCTCTCGTCAAGGTTGGGGAAAAAGGCATCGGCCCGGTAGGTGTGATCGATCTTTGTGATAAGGGCTTCATCGCACAGGTCGATGAACTGACCGTAAATGGTATCGCCACCTATGATGTACACATCATCGGTATCGTACTCGCTGATCTTCTCCAGAGCCTCGTCCATGGAGCGCACCACTATCACTCCCCTGGTGTCCAGATCCGTCCTCCTGGTGAGAACGATATTGGTCCTCTTAGGAAGGGGCTGACCCTGTGGAAAAGAATCAAGTGTTTTTCTTCCCATGACGATCACCTTGCCGATGGTCTCGTTTCTGAAGAATTTCTGGTCGGCGGGAATCTGGACCAAAAGTTTTCCGTCACATCCGATCCCCCAGTTGTTATCAACAGCAGCAATTAATTTCATATGTTATCCTCCCTTATGAATTAATGATCACCTGCAACAATTTCTGATTATATTTCCCGAAACCGGGATTTACTCCTCTCGGAGGTAAAATATAACACACGTTTGTTTATCCTTGGATAAATATCGCAAACCCGCTTAAATACTGGCTTCGCAGCCCTTCCTTGTTGACATAACCGCGGGTGACGCGAATGTCGCATGGTTTGCTCTGAATTATTAACCGTGTCAGTCAACAAAATTGGCCCATCCGATGGACCCCCGAACCGGTTTTTATCACACCGGTTTCTTTTTTAATACAATCCTATTATAATCCGGTCAAAAATCCCCAACTATTATCTCGTAGCTCAATTTTCAACATAATCCACGGTGTTATCAACACTTAACACCCCTGACTGTACCAAAAAACAAGTCCTGCTTTATTATACCACATTTAGTATGCGGAGCGCCAGCCACCACAATTTAAAATAAAAAGGGCTGCCCCGATGGGCAGCCCTTATATTTTGTAAGATCAACCGTTATATCACATTATTTATTTCTGTAGATGATATCATCACGGCCGGGACCGTTTGAAATGATGGTGATGGGATATCCAAGCTCGGCTTCGATGAACTCGATGTACTTGCGGCAGTTCTCGGGGAGATCCTCGTACTTCCTGATGCCCCTGATATCGCTCTTCCAGCCCGGAAGCTTCTTAAGCACCGGCTTAGCCTTTTCAAGCTTGTAGGTGACGGGGAAGTCCTTTGTCTGCTCTCCGTCGATCTCGTAGGCCACACAGACGGGTATTTCGTCCAGATACCCCAGCACATCCAGCACCGAGAAGGCCACATCCGTGGTTCCCTGTACCCTGCAGCCGTATCTGGAAGCCACCAGATCAAACCACCCCATCCTACGTGGACGTCCGGTGGTAGCTCCGTACTCTCCACCGTCTCCTCCGCGCCTTCTGAGCTCGTCAGCCTCCTTTTCATCCAGTATCTCCGATACAAAGGCTCCTGCGCCCACTGCGGAGCTGTAGGCCTTACATACGGTCACAACCTGCTTGATATCGTAGGGTGCGATGCCTGCACCGATGCAGCCGAAGGCTGCCAGAGTGGATGAGGATGTAACCATGGGGTAGATTCCGTGGTCGGGATCCTTGAGGGAGCCCAGCTGACCCTCCAGAAGGATTTCCTTGCCCTCTTTAACTGCGTTGTGGAGGAACAGTGCGGTATCCGCCACATAGGGAGCTACCATGTCCTTGTAGCTCATGCAGGTCTCAAAAAGCTCTTCCTCGTCCAGGAGAGGCTCCTTGTAGAGATGCTCAAGCATCACATTTTTAAGCTGGCAGATGTTGTGAAGCTTCTGCTTAAGACCCTCGGGATCGAAAAGCTCGCTCACCTGAATGCCTATCTTTGCGTATTTATCGGAATAGAAAGGCGCTATTCCCGACTTTGTAGAGCCGAAGCTCCTGCCGGCAAGCCTTTTTTCCTCATACTGATCGAAAAGAATGTGATAGGGCATCACGATCTGCGCCCTGTCGGAGATCAGAAGCTTGGGCCTGGGAACGCCCCTGCTTACTATCTCGTCTATCTCCTTCATGAGGATGGGGATGTTCAGCGCCACACCGTTTCCTATGATGCTGGTGGTGTGGGAGTAGAACACTCCGGAGGGGCAGGTGTGAAGAGCAAATTTACCGTAGTTGTTTACAATGGTGTGACCCGCATTTGCTCCGCCCTGAAAGCGTACCACTATGTCGGCCTTAGCCGCCATGGTGTCGGTCATCTTTCCTTTTCCTTCATCGCCCCAGTTACAGCCTACTATAGCCTTAACCATATATTCCTCCTTTGCTATACCAGGATCTCGGACTTAATTCCCAGCAGTGCCGCGTTCTTTTTGACCAGTGGCCTTGCGACCCTGTCAAGGAACGCCTCTGTCTGTTCCTTAGCCCTGCCCACGTACTTGTCGGGCTCCAGTGTTTTCTTAAGCTGTTCTATATCAAGAGGGAACATTTCATCCTGCGCGATAAGATCCAGCAGGTTGTTGTCCTCGCCCTTTTCCTTAACATTTCTTCCGGCCTCCATGGAGAGCTCGCGGATACGCTCGTGGAGCTCCTGACGGTTTCCGCCAAGCTTCACGCAATCCATCATTATATTCTCGGTTGCCATGAAAGGCAGCTCGGAAAGAAGTCTCTTTTCGATGACCTTGGGATAGACCACAAGACCGTCGGTGACATTGATGCACAGATCCAGTATTCCGTCGATGGCAAGAAATGCCTCGGGAATGGAAAGGCGCTTGTTTGCGGAGTCATCCAGGGTGCGCTCGAACCACTGTGTGGCGGAGGTGATCGCGGGGTTGAGTGCGTCTATCATCACAAATCTGGAAAGAGCCGCAATTCTCTCGGACCTCATGGGGTTGCGCTTGTAAGCCATTGCGGATGAGCCGATCTGAGTCTTCTCGAAGGGCTCCTCAACCTCCTTGAGATGCTGCAGCAGCCTGATGTCGTTGGACATCTTGTGAGCGGTTGCGGCAATGCCCGCCAGTACGTTGCAGACCCTGGTATCCACCTTTCTTGAATAGGTCTGGCCCGAAACCGCGTAGCACTCCTTGAATCCCATCTTTTCGGCGATCATGGGATCGATCTTTTCTATTGTCTCATGATCCCCGTCAAAAAGCTCCAGGAAGCTGGCCTGGGTACCGGTGGTACCCTTTGAGCCCAGAAGCTTAAGGGATGACTTCACATAGTCAAGATCCTCGAGATCCATGATGAAATCCTGGATCCAGAGGGTTGCCCTCTTGCCCACGGTGGTGGGCTGTGCAGGCTGGAAATGGGTAAATCCCAGGGTGGGAAGTCCCTTGTACTTGTCTGCGAATCTGGTGAGCGAATCGATGACGTTCACCAGCTTTTTCTTAACAAGGCCCAGAGCCTCATTCATAATGATGATGTCGGTGTTATCGCCCACATAGCAGGAGGTGGCTCCCAGGTGGATGATACCCTTTGCCTTGGGGCACTGGATGCCGTAGGCGTACACATGGCTCATTACGTCGTGACGCACTATGCGCTCACGTTCCTTTGCCACATCGTAATTTATATCGTCCTGATGATCGATCATCTCGGCGATCTGCTCGTCCGTTATATCCAGTCCAAGCTCCTTTTCCACCTGTGCCAGGGCTATCCAAAGCCTGCGCCAGGTGCGGAACTTCATATCGGGGGAGAAAATATACTGCATCTCCCTGCTGGCATAACGCTCAGAAAGCGGACTCTGGTATCTGTCTGTATTGCTCATAATCACCTCCGAATAATATCAGCCGGTTAATTTTCCGACAAAAGCCATGACCCTGGGGTTCTCTTCGGAGAATACCCTGTCGGGGGTACCCTGGGCCAGGATGAAACCGTTTTCCATAAATACGATCTTGTCCGAAACCTGCTTTGCGAACTGCATCTCATGGGTAACAATGACCATCGTCATATGCTCCTCCGCAAGAGACCTGATAACCTTCAGCACCTCTGCCGTCAGCTCCGGATCAAGGGATGAGGTGGGCTCGTCAAAAAACAGGATATGGGGATTCATTGCAAGGGCTCTGGCTATGGAAACCCTCTGCTTCTGGCCTCCCGAAAGCTGGTCGGGGTAGGCATCCGCCCTGTCCGAAAGCCCCAGCCTCTTCAAAAGAGCCCTGCCGGTCTCCTCGGCTTCGCTCTTAGAACGCTTCTGCACGTGAACGGGAGCGTCGCAGACATTCTGCAGAACGCTCATATGAGGAAAAAGATTGAAGTTCTGGAACACAAGACCGAAGCTGTCCTTTACGCTTCTCATGGTCTTTTTGTCGGCATATACCACTTTGCCGTCCTCGTTGCAGAAGGCAGCTTTCTCCCCGTTGTAGATTATCTCTCCGCCGTCGATACGCTCCAGCATGGTGGCACAGCGCAGCAGAGTGGACTTGCCGGAACCCGAAGGCCCTATGATCGAGACTACCTCGCCCTTTTCAACCCGGAAAGATATGTCCTTCAGCACCTCAAGGTCGCCGAAGTTCTTTTTCAGATGGTTTATCTCCAGAAGATCCATGTTCCTATTCGTAGTAAGAAAGCTTCTTTTCAGCCATCTCCATCAAAAATGCCACAACTGCATTGAAAACATAGTAAAAAATACCTGCCGCAATGAAGGGGACCATGGTGGTCTGCGCCGCTGCAATGGCCTTTGCCTGCGTGAACATCTCTGCCACGGCGATGACAAAGGCAAGGGAGGTATCCTTTACCAGGGTTATTATCTCATTTGTAACAGGGGGCAGGATGCGCTTTACCACCTGGGGAAAGACGATGCGCACAAAGGTCTGGACCCTTGTATAGCCCAGTATCTTTGCGGCCTCGCTCTGCCCTATCGGCACAGCCTCGATGCCCGCCCTGTATATTTCCGCAAAATATGCGGCGTAGTTTATCGAAAATCCGATTATGACAGCTATAAACCTGTAGGATGAGGCAATCCTCATGCCAAAGAGGTAGTAGGGTCCGAAATAGACCACCATGAGCTGGAGCATGAGGGGAGTACCTCTCATGATGGAGATGTACACCCTTGCCGCCCCGCTGACCAGCGCGTTGCGGGAGCGCCTGGCAAATGCCACCAGCAACCCCAGCGGAAGCGAAAAGATCAGGGTCAGCAGAAAAATCTCTATGGAGGTGATCATTCCGAACACCAGCTGTGTGATCATTGTCTGAACTGTCATTTATACCGATTACTCATTACCGAGGACCAGGGTATCCTGCTGCTCCCATTTCTCGGCGATCTTCTGAAGTGTTCCGTCTGCTGCCATGGCGTCAAGAGCGCCCTGTATCTGGTCACGAAGCTCTGTGTTGCCCTTCTTGAAGCCCACTCCGTAAAGCTCGGACACAAGCTTCTGATCAAGAATGACAAAGTCCGCATTCCTGGACTGGATCTGGTACTTTGCAACACCGACGTCCATTGCGATGGCGTCAACGGCGCCGGACTCAAGATTCATGAAGGCGGTGTTGTACTCGGGAACCTGCATGAGCTCAGCCAGAGATGAGCGGAGCTCCTGGTGCTCCTCGCTGTTGAGAGCCTCAAGGGCTGAAGAATCAGCCTGCACACAGAGGATCTTGCCGCTAAGATCTGCCAGGCTCTTGATGCCGGAATCCGCTGCGGTCACGATAACCTGTGAGTTGTCTACATAGGGCTTGGTCCACTCGTAGGCGTCAAGCCTTTCCTCGCTCATGGTAAAGCCGTTCCAGATGCAGTCGATGGCACCGGAATCAAGCTCCATGTCCTTTGAATTCCAGTCGATGGGCTGGTATACCACCTTGCGGCCTATCCTGCTTGCAGCCTCTGCCGCAAGATCGAGGTCGAAGCCCACGTACTCACCATTTTCATCCACATATCCGTAGGGCGGGAAATCCGCATCAAAGCCCACGGTAAAGGTGTCGGAGCTGTCTGACACCGTGGGTGCCTCGCTCTCGGTGCTCTTTGCGGGAGCGCTCTGATCCGCGGTTGCGGGAGCGGCCGACGAGCAGCCTGTGACCATAAGTGAAAGAGCGGCCATAGCCGCAAATACTGCTTTAAATTTTCTCATAATATCCTCCAAATCGGTGCTTTACTGTATTAAACCGCACTATTACAATAATACACTAAATCAAATGAAAATACAAATGGGCTTGTCTTATTCGTACTCTTCCACGATCTCCATTATCATCGGAGCCATGGAGGGGTTGTCCTTCACCAGCTGTTTTACCTCTTCCTTGAGGGCGTTGCGGTTCTCCTCGTTGTAGTTGATCCGCTTTCTCAGGCTTCCTCTCCTGGCCACCAGTTCATGCCTGATCTCGACCATTTCCCTGGGATCCACCAGAGCCGGCGCCTGTCTGAGCCAGATCTCGGGCTTTTTGACCCTGTGCTCCTTCAGCAGCCCCAGAAGCTCCTCCCCTGCAGCGCTCATCTGCTCGTCTATCTCCTTAAAGCGCGCTCTCTCTCGCTTTTCCTTTATATATCTGTCCCAGAGGAACCTCAGCTCATCCGAGGAGTTGACCCTGTACTTTGAGTAGGAGTAATCCAGAAGTCCGGTGACGTTCACGTACCTGATCTTTACCCGGTTCTGGACGGTTATGGCCTGGTTCAGCTTTTTTTCGACAATGCGGCGCTCACGGTGAATGTTGTTGTACCTGATGAAGACCGCAGTCAGGGCCACCGCCGAAACCGCAACGCCAAGCAGGTATCCCACGAAAACATCCATTCCGAACCTGAACTGCATGATGCAGAGGGCCACCAGCACCAGCATGACGCTGAACATGATCACCGCCACCAGACTCTTTAAGGTCCTCTCGTTGCCAAAGAGCTCCATGCGCCTGAACCTGTAGGACATCTTTTCGCCCTCCAGATTCTTGAGGTCCCTTCTCACGAGGTTTTTGTATTCCTCGTTTTTGATCAGCTCATCTATGGCCTCGGGGAAATCCGCCTCGTTCCGCTCCATGCGGTGATACTGTTCCTCGGGCATGACATCCTTGCGCTGAAGGTACCATTCCCTGTCCTTATCGGAGTCGATGTACCTCTTGGCGCAGCCGGTAATGACCCGGGAAACCTCCTCCGGAAGGGCTTCTATCTCTTCCATATCGCGTAAACGTTCGGTAACTGCATTGAACTCCATGGAAGCCGAATCTATCTCCTCCGTGGCGTCCTTCATCTGCTCACAGCAGGCCCTGACATACTCCTCCATCTTCTTCATGTCGGAAAGATCCAGCCTGCGTCTGTCGGGTTTTAAGCTGTCAATGTCCTTAAAGTCCCAGTCAAAATCCCCGTCGTCTTCCTCTGTTTTCTTTTTGAAAAGCCTTTTAAGCCATTCAAACATACTAATCTATCTCCGTATCCGCTCTGTAATCCGCCTTCCAGGAATTGATGAGCGAAAGTGTCTTCTGCATAACCGTTCCGGCATCCCCCTCCTCAAAGGCGTTGCCGATCTCTTCCATAGCCGTCCGCTCCGAGCTCTTTTTTGAGTCCTTTGCGATCTCCTTAAGCCTTCTTTCCAGCTCTGCCACGGGGCCCCGTTTAAGTGAAAGTTCGTTAACTTTTTGGGTGTAGGCAGTTTTGCTGTTCCCCAGCCTCAGGGCTGCCAGGTACTGGATGTAACTTTCCTCCTCATGGCCCAGCTCATAGGCCTCCAGGAAGCACTCCGCAGCCCTGTCATAGAGGAACATCCCCGCAAGGGCACATCCCAGATTGTGACAGCAGGCCGCATACTGCTCACGGTCGGCTCTTTTGTCCAGCTGCTCCAGGGCCTGGCGGTACTCCCGCTCCGCCATCAGGTAGCGCCCGGCAAAAAGATGGTAATCACCCTGGGTCTTACGGCGCTCTCCGGTACCAAGGGACTGGGTCTGCCTCAGAAGTGACTCTATGGAGCGCATTTCCTCAACGCTGACATAGCCGCTGGCCTCCAGGATCAGGCGCACAAAGGAAGCCAGGGAACCCTTGTTGGCCACCAGCTCACGGAGGTCCGTGCCCAGCTTTGGCATTTCCAGCTCTTTTTCTATAAAGGTACAGAGCTGAAGCCTCATTATGCCGTCCTCGAGACTGGCCGCATTTTCCCGGAGGAAATAGGAAAGCTCCTCGATGGTGTGGATGCCCACACCCAGCTCTTCCAGATAATATGGAGTTGTCGCGTATTTTCCGATAGGAAGATAAAGCATGATCTACACCGAAACCGATATTTTTTCGTTTATCACCGCCCCGGATGCGGGAAAGATCTCGCCGAAGCCCAGATCCTCCACCGTCACGTCGAGATGGTCCTCTGATTCCATTACTATGTTTATCCTGACCCTTGTGGTATGGGCAGGCCTCTGGGGGATCTCCGAAAGCCTCATGATGGCGTAATGCTCGTTCCGCCCCGTAAGGGGTGTCAGCAGAAGCCTCAGTTCTCTCTCCCGTCCCAGGTATATCTCTTCCCTGACCCTTACATCGTACCAGTTGATACCGGCGTCGATAAGGGGCACATAGACCTCTTCGTTCACACTGCTGACCCGAAGGCCCACGTTGCTCTTAAGCTTGTCCTTGCCCAGGTACAGATAGCTCCTGCGCCTGTCAATGCCGTTCTGCCTGTCCCACGCCGTCTGGCAGGCTCCCTTTGAATAGATCTGATGAGCGTAGAACACACGGCGCTTCATGCAAAGATACTTTAAGGTGCCCGGGGTGGTCTCCTTGCTGATCCTGTCACCGGCTATGTATACACTGGTGACTATCCTGCCCTCCACCTGGCTCTCGCAGAACTTCCTGAGTTCCTCATCATCCAGGGGCTCAGCCAGAGATGCGCTCTGAACCACCACCTTGCATACCGCAGGCTTTGTCTTGCGGTTCACGTTGAGGCGCCTTGCTATGACTCCCTCTCCGGTGCAGTCCAGCAGCACCACATCGTGGTTCCAAAGCTCCTCCTTCTGGTGCATCATAAATTCAAAGAAGCTCTCGGAGCGGCTGATATACTCAACCTGTTCCGAAGGGTAATCCAGAGACTGAGCCAGTTTTTTCAAAAGGTTCACGCTCTTGTCTCCCAGCTCTCCCATGGAGAAGCAGATCCGCTCAGCCCCCTGCCAGGGCTCCATGATGGATGTGAGGGATAAAAGCTTAATGACGTATTTCACCAGCAGCTCCAGCGCAGGATACTCCTTGCCGAAAACGATGACTATCTCGGACCGGAGAGCTTTCTCAATAAGCCCCGTCACGGTCTGGACGTCGGTGCGGCCGGCCATGCGCCTTGCCTCGTCGCCGAAATACCAGGTCTCGCTGCCGTTGATCCTGGCCAGCATCGTAGGGATGGTAAAGGTCTCGCTTCCCATGACCTGGGAGACGGACTCGGGCTGTTCCATGCCCTGCCTGAAGTACGCGATCCGGCTTTCACTGTCATTTATATCAATTCCGAGTACCATATACTAACTCCTAAATCGGCTTGAATATCCTCTTTGTGGTAAAGCTGCGCCTGCGGTAAACCTCCATCAGGTTTATGAGGGTCTCGCCCTCTCCACGGCTGCGGCGCTGCAGCATCTCGTTGAGGACTTCGTATCTGCCGGTGCGGCTGTCCCCGATCTCCTTGGGTCCGTCGATCTGAACGCTCTCGGTTATCACAGAGTGGACCCCGTTTTCCTGGGAGATATAATACTGAAGGCTCTCCCCTCCGAAGAGGACGAATCTTGCGGAGAAAATGCCGCTGATCCTGTTCTTCATGGTGACTCTCTCGTACTCGGCGTCATCTTCCTCGCCGGTAGTCAGCCTGTAGTGAAGGGTCACGGTGGAATCGGGATCAGCCTTGTGCTCCACAAAAACGCTGCCGTCGTAGGCCGAAAGCTCCGGAACGATGTCCGTAAAGGACATGAAAGCCTCCAGAACCACCTTTTCGGCCAGGAATCTGCGAATATATTCGATGACAGCCTCCCGGGCCGTATCGTCAAAGATCTCGCTGCCCACATGGCGGTTCTTCTCATCGGAGAAAAAGAGGATGATGGCAAGAGCACAAAGATTGTTCAGCTCATTGCCGCCGCGCCGCGCCTTCAGCAGACGGTCAAAGAACCTCTCGTCCATAAGCCCGTCCCTTACCACGTAGTCGTGGGCATTCAGGGTGATCCAGGCCATCTCGACCACGCCCTTTGCCACGTGGCGCTCGTAGGAATCAAAGATATCCTCGCGCTCGCCCACAAAGGCACCGGTGTACATCATCTGGACGAGCATACGCTCCTCCAGCTCTCTGGTATCTATCTCAAAATTACCGGAATCCTTCCACAGACTCCTGAGGACCTTTGTGGTGTCCTCCAGGTAGCTGCAGAGATATCTCAGTATCTGTTCGTCGTATTTTCCGAGCTTGAAACACTCATAGCAGATCCAGATGGCAAAATCATCGGCGATGTTTTCCGTAACCTGCTCAAGGGAAGAAATAAGCCGCATCAGCAGTCTGGGAGACATGCCCCCTATGCCGTAGCGCCTTATGAGGCCCCTAACCTCCCCGGGAACGCCCCTCTGCATCAGAAACTCCATGAGCTCCACACGGCCCGCGCTGTCCAGGGCCGACATATCTATATTGTCCATGATCTGTGAGGCATCGGAGGAATCCTCTCCCAGATGCCGCAGAAGCTTGATCATGTACGGGCGCTTGTAGGTCCCCCTGATCTCGTGAGCGTCCACCAGCTCCAGCACATAGGGATAGCTTTCGTTTGTGATGCTCTTTTCATGGGCGTATTTTTCGGAGAAATAAACCGCCTCGCCGGGGCTTATCTCCTCATTTTCCTCAAGGATATCCTCGTATTCCGGAATGTCAAAAAGCGGCAGGTCGTCAAAATCGTCGCCACAGATCCTGACTCCGTTCTCATACTCTCCGAAGAGCTCGTAGGTCTTGCCGTAGACAGGGACAAAGGCGGAGCCTTTTTCAACCTCCACCCTGCGCTCTTTTTCAAAGGCGTCCTCGATGGCTATGACGTATTTTACCTTGGGATCGGCACACCTTACATAGTGGCAGAAAACAATGTCGGAAGCCCTGTCGGACAGTACATCCAAAAATTCGTCATCGTCGGAAAAATACTTATAAATAACGGCCAGGGCGTCATCCACACGGCCCGCTGCCGCCTGCTGTTTTGCAAACTCCAGCATCTGCGGCCTGTAATCCGCAAGATATCCCTTGCCCGCAGGGGTGTACCTGATGATGTCCGCATACAGCAGCGCCTTTGTGGCGGTGGGAAGATCCGCACCGTATCTGAAATAAAGCTGTACTATGCCCGGTAGCTCCTTTGCGTAATCAACGGGCACGGAGTACATGTAATACTCAATGAGCCTGGTGATATTAAGGTCCTTTTCAACCGCCATGGAATACCAGGAGAAGGCCTCCTCATCGGTGCGCTCGGCCTTCATCAGCTGGGTGCAGACCGCAAAGAGGGATTCGTTGGTATGAGTCTCGTTATAAACCTTCTGCATGAGGGAAAGAAGAGACGGCGAATAGCCTCTCTCCTGTCCTGCAAGAACCGAAGCCTTGTTCATGAGCTTCTTGTCAAAAAGCCCGGTCTTGGCGGCAAAATTAAGCACCTGTATCTCAAAGCGACCAAGCTGCTCCAAAAGCTCGGGCTTTGCGGACATTATCTCGTAGGAGCGCAGATACAGCATGGGACCCACGCCGTAACCATCAAAATGATGCCTGATCATGGAAAGCTTGGCACGGTTGTCGGAAGCCACCGCTTCATCCATCTGGATCAGCATCCAAAGAAGCTTGTCCTTTTCGGGATTTTCCATATAAGCCCGGCTGACCCGCCTGCAGCAGTCGGCTATGAATTCGGGATCGTCGCTGGCCGATGCCGCCAGGAAAAGCCTGTAGGCGTTCACGACCGTTCCTGCCTCCCGGGCTTCATTTTCTGCCTTTTCGATCAACGGCACTGCCTCTCCCACGCGGCCGGAAACCAGCAGCGCGTGAGCCCGGTAGAGCCTTGATTCCACGTTGTTCTTATCGAGCTCCAGTAGCTTTCCGGAGATGGCTCTGAATCTTTCCTCCCAGGTGCTCCTGCTTATATTTCTTATCCTGTGCTCTATATAGGTTTTGACTATGGCCTCACGGTATATCTGGGCCAGCCTTACATCTGCGGGATAGCCTCCCTCCGCTCCGGACCTGAGGCAGAAATCCGCCGTAAAGGAATCCGTATCGGAAGCAAAGGTCAGACGTCCGAAATTGCGCCCCTTATGAAGCTTTGCGGAATCTATCCTGACAGGGACCACCGCCCTTTTGTTTTCAAAATCGGAGGCTGTCAGCCTGTCCTTTTCCGGAATTAAAAATTCGGCGTCGGAGGTTATGGAATAATCGCAGTAGCCCCAGCCGTCACAGTCCACCAGCACCTCGGTGCGCTCGTCACCTTCGGGGGCAAAGGAGAAAGCGCCATCCTCAAAGTACTGCCCTGAAACCCGATATGAGGCGGGCTTCTTTTTCTTTATGGCACAGAGGAAAGAGTCAAAGTTGGCGTCGCTTGCCTTGCCGCCGGCAAACCCCCTGTAAACTCCCATATACTGTCTGTCGTTGCTCTCCACCAGTCCTGCAAAGGCATCGGAATAAAAGACCTCCCGGGCCTTTTCGAAATCGTCTATGGCAAGATTGGTGAAATGGAAAAGATTCCTGACGGGGCCGTTGTCGGATTCGATGTCACCGTGGAGGATCGACACCGTGTAGGGTACCACAAACTCACCCGCATCCATCAGCAGGCAGATCTCCCCCTTCATCACCTCTCCCGGTTCGATGCCGCCGGCATCAAAAACAAACCGGATGCTGCTTTCCGCTCCGGAGAACTCGGGATTCAGTATACGCATTCTGATGTTGTGGGAAATAGCCAGACCGGTGACCGTCTCATTTTCCGGGGATGTTACCCTGATCTCTCCCTCTGCGCTGTCGCCGGACTGAAGCGAAAGTTCGATCCTTACGGGATCGACGGACGCCGTAGGACGTTCATACTTTACGATGCCCTTTGCGAGAGCATTCAGATTTTCCTGCATATCGCGTCTATAGCTGCTGTGAAGAGCCACTGGTAACCTCCGGACCCGGCACTTGAAAATATTCCTGCCGGGAATTATAATCATTCAGAGTTATTATATCATAAGGAGAAAGAATTTTACAATGAACAACCCGGATACTTCATCAGAGCACTTCCACGGAAGCGACCTGCAAAAAGTGGAGGCAAAATATCATATCAAGGCCTCCGATATAATAAGCTTTTCCGCAAACGTGAATCCCCTGGGACTTTCGGATAAATTAAAGGCCGAGCTCTCCTCTCATCTGGACTGCCTCACCGCCTATCCCGACAGGGAATACACCGCCCTCCGCAATGTCATAGCCGACTACTGCGGATGCAATGCCGATCACGTGGTGGTGGGGAACGGCTCCTCCGAGCTCATCTCCCTTTTCATCCGTGCTCTTGCCCCCAAAAAGTCACTGATCCTGGGCCCCACCTACTCCGAGTACATGAACGAGGCAAAGGGTGCAGGTTCAGAGGCCTCGTACTTTGAGCTGAAGGAATCCGAGGGCTTTGTGCTTGACGAGGCCGCGCTGATCTCCGCCCTTGCAGATGACACCTCTCTTCTGGTGATCTGCAATCCCAACAACCCCACCGGCGGGGCCATCCGCCGCTCGGTCCTTGACAGGATCGCTGATCACTGCCGTTCCATCGGCTGCTTTGTGCTGATCGACGAAACCTATGTGGAGTTTGCATCCGACATGGATGATATCACCGCCGTTCCGCTGGCGGAAAAATACACTAACCTGGCTCTGCTCCGGGGAGTCTCCAAGTTTTACTCATCTCCCGGCCTGCGCCTTGGCTATGCCCTCTGTTCCGATACCGGTCTCAGGCAGCGGATCTCAATGCAGCAGGTGCCCTGGAGCATCAACTCACTGGCAGAGGTGGCCGGAAGGCTCATGTTCACCGACACCGCCTTCCAGCAGCAGACACGTGACCTTATTTTCTCCGAAAGGAAAAGGCTCACAAAGCGTCTGTCCGAAAATCCCCTGCTCAAGGTCTACCCTTCAGATTCAAACTTCATCCTCGTGAAGCTTCTCACCTCAGATGTGACCGCGGCATCTCTTTTCGACGCCGCCATGCGCCTCGGGATGATGATCCGTGACTGCTCCACCTTCTGCTTCCTGGATGAAAGCTTCTTCAGATTCTGCATCATGGATCCTTCTGACAACGACCGCCTTATGGAATGCATAGAAAAATGCCTCTCGAAATGAGAGGCATCAGTCGTTGTTTTTCTCTTTGTAAAAGGGGTTTCTTTTTTTGATCTCTTTCAGCAGCGTATCCATCTTTACGTAGATATACCGCGGGTATTTGTAGCTCTTTATTCGGTTCAGAGCGGAAACCCTTATGGCGCTCATGTTCCCTGCCATCTTTCTGGCGATCTCTATGGCCATCCTTGTCCGGGTCTTTTCTTCCGTCTCCTCGTCCTGATTCTCCAGCCGTTTTTCCTTCAGAAGCTTGCTGAGGGTGATCATGTTGGTGTTCACCACATCGTTCATGGACTCAAGCTCGCTCTCGAAGTTCCGCAGGGTGGAAATGGTGATGGCTGTATCGACCGCCAGCGCAGCCACAAGCACCATGGCTACTGCCTCCTGTATCTGGGAGGGGACTTCGTTTCTCATCCTGAGAGAAAAGGGATACACATACTTGAAAATAAACATGTATGAGAGTCCGAAGAGCGTGGAAGCGGGAACGCAGATCCTGCCGTGAAGATTCAGCGGCATATTGGAGTAATCCCACCAGGTAGCGTGAAATTTCTTCTCAAGGAGCACGTGGGCCGAGTATTCAAGCACCGCGCTGAAAACGTATCCTATAACAAAAATATGCCAGGCCTCGAACTTTTCGTAGTAGCCGTGCGTCATGGTGATGTCCGCTATTATAATGCATACGATGGCCCCCATTCCGTAAATGGGGCAGACCGGACCGTAAAGGAAGCCTCTGTTCTGGTAAAATCCGTCGTTGAGGGTGCAGAACACGGTCTCGAATATCCATCCTATTACACTGAAGATGATGAACCAGATTATATATCCGCTGAGCAAGGTTTACCTCTTTTTTCCGTGTTTAACCATATTTTTCCGGCAGGTGAGAGTCTCTACCAGGGAGACCCACTTGTCAGTGCAGCATAATATTGCCGCCTCTTTTGATCTGGGAAGCTTTGTGATATTGATGGGCCACATATGTGAACGTATAACCCTGCGGGTATGCTCGTTTATGTTGAAATACCTGATGGCGTTCCTGCATGCAAGCTCCGCATGGTTTGTGGCGTGATAAGGATTCATCCGCCCGATGGTATGCCAGTCATAAAGAAAAAGGTCGTGAAGCATCGCACCGCCGAGAAGCACCGGCAGATCCACATTCATTTTGAATCTTTTCACCAGCTTGTAGCTGTAGACAGCCACCCTGTAGCAGTGGGCATAGGTAGTAATGTTGCCGTGCTGGGAAAAGTCATCCATCCTCCTTACCCGGGGATGGTCAAGATATTCTTTTAGGTATTCACGGAGCTCCCGCTCCTCTTCCCGGCTGAGTTTCATTTAATATCCCAGATGCCTTAAAAAACCCTCCAACCCCTCTGAAAGCTGGCTGTAGGTAAGTCCAAATTCACCCGTGTACCAGGGATCCGCTATATTCCCCGGCCTGTCGGTGAAATCCAACATCTTGCATATTTTACCATATGTATCCCCTTTTGGAAATGCGTATTTCATATTTCTTATGTTGTAATCCTCCATGGCGATCAGGTAGTCGAACTTGTCGTAATCCTCGGGCCTGATCCTCCTCGCATGGTGGCCGTCGCAGTTTATTCCGTGAGATGCAAGTTCCCGCCGGGCAGGGGGATACACGGGGTTTCCGATCTCCTCGCTGCTGGTAGCTGCCGACTCAATATAAAAGTCAGCGGCTATTCCTCTTTTCTTTACCATGTCCTTGAACATGTACTCGGCCATGGCCGAACGGCATATGTTGCCGTGGCAAATAAACAATACCCGAATGGACCTGGGGGACGGGGTTAGTGGTTCATTTTTCAAATTCATATTGCAATTTCCTTTCGTTAAAGCCTCTCTCTTTTTTCGGCCTGTTTTGGCCTGTTTTGGCCTGTTTTTTTCACCAAACTGTTGTAAATGTCAAGCAGATTTTTAC
>JAFYEL010000097.1 GCA_017544285.1 Lachnospiraceae bacterium
ATTGACGGTCTAAATGTTGTTTTTTTTCACACTTGTAGACTTCTATTAAGCATGTTGGCGTAACATAAGTTTAGCTGTAATATAATATGCATTCATGCTAACATAACGCTTGACGAAGTTGACGGAATTATATATAGTCAAAACGAGCTGAACAATGGATATTTAACCACCATTCAGCTCGTAATTATCTTAGGATATCTCATTTACAGAAAAACTTTCACACACTCGCTTATAACCGGCGGCAATAATTACTTCGTATTTCTTCCAAGTTCAAAAGACGCCTCAAGCGATTCATCTGCCACCTCACCTTTTTCTTTGGCCCCTCTGACTAGGACCATTCCGGCATCCTCCAGTTTAAAGAAATTCAATAATAGCCTTCAGCTGAGCGCTTACGCCATAAAAATAAACCGGTGACGCTATGACAAGCATATCTGCTTCTTTCAGCTTGTCATAAATCTCTGTCATATGAAGATATTAGTATCGATCATTACCCGCATTATGATCTCTCCTCGCGCCGCGAAGCGGTTATCCATTCTGCCACATCTTCTTCACTCATAATACCAGCCTTTTCAGCCTGGCCCCCCATCTGTTCCTGAAATCTCATAAGGGCATATACTGCCGAATTGACTATCCGGACATTAGTACCGTCAACTATAAAAGTAACACGGTCACCGGTATCAATACCAAGCGCAGCCCGTACATTTTTAGGAATTGTGACCTGACCTTTAGACATTACTCTCGCATCGTTTACAAATGTTGTTGAATCCATAATACATACCTCCTGTCAAAAAGTAGGAAAGTAGGGAATCCCTACCTGGATTATACTACATCTGAAATGCCTGTTCAAGCAACAAACATCTATTCGTGACAAACATCCCTTCTGCTGCCACGAATTATTAAACCTTTATTCTTTAGTTGAACCGGAAATACTGCGAAAATGCCGGAAACAAGATCATTTCATACCTTAATACCCCTTAGGGGACGATTGATTCAGACATAAGAAACCCCCGTAACCTTAAGATTACGAGGCTTTTACGCAAACGATAGTCGGTTGGGGGGAGCGGTTACGAGCGCCAATGCCTAATGACAGAGAAGCGATAGACGGGGGTCCACGAGGTCCGGTGGACCTCGGGTTTGGACCGACCGGAGCGGAGCGTAGACCTAACCCGCGGCGTAGGTGCGGAGCCCTCCGGGCTCCCTCACGAAAAAAGACCATCCATTCGGATGGTCTTTTACGTGAGAGCGATAGACGGGGCTCGAACCCGCGGTCTCGACCTTGGCAAGGTCGCGCGTTACCAACTACGCCACTATCGCGAAACACAACAGTTATTATACGGAATATAATCACAAAAGTCAAGCAAAAAATTTTTATTTTTTATATTTTTTTGTAATGTTTGCAATATGGGCCTTCAGCTTGATCTTAACAGCCTCCTTGTCCTCGGTGCCGTCATAGATAAAGATCATCGCAAGAATGGGGCCGTAATACTCAACAGCCATGTCCCATGCATTTCCTTCTACCCACTGGCCCTGGCGGATCAGTTCGGAAATGATCTTTTCCATGTACACGAACTGCCCGTTGATCAGGTACTGCTGATACAGGAACCCGGCCTGGTAGTTATGATACTGCTCAAGGCAGAGCATACGCCTGCATCTGGATGCAAAGGAATCCTCTGTCCAGTAGAGAAACTGTATGAGGCTGTAAAGTTTTAACTGGCTGACGGAAAGGCTCTTGTAGCTGTCCGATTCAGGCTCGTCGGTGATGGCCGGCATGTTGTACTCTCCTGCCCTCGACCTCTCGTTTGTCTTCATGCGCTCTACGATGCTGTCAAAGATCGCCTGCTTGTTTTTATAATGCTTATAAAGGGCGGCCTGAGTCATTCCCAGCTTGCCCGCTATATCCCTTACTGAAGATGCCTCATATCCGTTTTGAGAAAAAAGCGTCAGCGCTTCCTCAAAAATCCTGTCCTTGGTATTGTTCATAACTGCTTAAAAACTGCCTCATTTCCAGCACGGCCATAAGACCATGCATAATCATTCGAATATGATTATGCCCCTTTTTCATCAAAAAAACAAGTAAAAAAAGTAAATAGTTGTTTACCTTTTTTCGGCTACAATATCTTGTGTTGACATAAGACGGAAACCGTTACATATCTGACGGAACGGGGCTTTTATGCGAGGGCGTAAAGTGTTAAAATCTTACTGTGGCAAAGGAGGATCAGCCCTTGAATCAAAAGAAGTATTATCTAACGTATACAATCATATTTATCGTCGTCGCAATGGCGGCTTTTTCATGGTTTTATCTCTCCGGCCGCGTACTCATGTTCGGAGACGCCTGGGATCAGCATTACAAGGCATACATGTATTACGGAAGGTACCTTCGTGAGCTGTTCTCATCGGTTATATCGGGAACGGGAGTACCCCAATATGACTTCTACATAGGAGAGGGCGCCGATGTCATCACCACCCTCAACCACTACTGCCTCGGCGATCCCTTTGCGATACTGTCCGCAGCCGTACCCATGCGGTATATGCATATCTACTATTGTCTGATGATCGTGGCAAGGCTCTATTTTGCGGGCATAGCTTTTTCCGTGCTGTGCTTTGAAACAGGGCGGCGGCTTCCCATGGCAAATCTGGCGGGCGCTTTTTCCTACGTATTCTGCTACTGGACCTTTATGAACGTATGCAGGCATCCATTTTTCCTCAATCCGCTGATCTACCTTCCGCTGCTTATTGCGGGTGCGGAAAAAGTCATCCAAAAAAGAGGCGGAGGTACACTGCTGGTGCTGGCCACCTTTGTCAGCGCCATCAGCAATGTTTACTTCTTTTACATGCTGGCCATCATGACGGCGATATACGTTTTCACAAGGCTTGCCCTTTCCCGGGAACACACTGTTTCCGAAAGGCTCATGGCGATAGGGAGGATAGCAGTTCTCGCACTCTGGGGAGTGCTGCTTTCCGCCGCGATACTGCTGCCCGTGGCATATTCCCTGATATTCAACGCAAGGATCTCGGCGGACAACGCCATACCCCTGCTTTATCCCGCGGCATATTACAAAGCCCTTCCCGCCTTCTTTCTCAAGTCAGGCTCCCCCGCAAAGGCAGGAACCTACCTGTGCATGGGATATGCCGCTCCGGTTTTTGCCGCCTGCTGCATCCTCTTTCGCAGAAAGACAAAAAACAGACAGCTTAAGCTGCTCTTCCTCATGGGCGTTGCCGCCATGTGCATACCGGCGCTGGGTCTTGTTTCAAACGGATTTTCCTACGTTTCAAACAGGTGGAGCTTTGCATTTGCTCTTCTGTGCTCCTACATCCTTACGGCAATGTTCCCCGACCTTGTGAAGCTGAATAAAAAGGATCTGTCCTTCATCCTTCTTTGTACCTTTGCATACACCCTGGTCTGCGTCATAACCGACCGGTCCGGAACCGAGGAACTGTATTTTGCCATAGCTCTCATGCTCTTCATGCTTCTGTGGCTTTTATACTCCGACAGGCGAAGGGCAAAGGAGCTGGGTATTCTCGCCGCGGTATTGCTGGCCGTGACAGCAAAGGCATATTGGAATTTTTCTCCGGATCACGGCGACCTATCGGGCGAATCCATAAGCCTGCAGGAGATAAGCGAATACTTTGACGAGAGCGAGGCCTCTGCCGTCAGGGAGGTTGCTTCCAACGCGGGAACATACAGCCCCTTCACCAGATATTCCGGCGACAGCGAGACGGTCATCCCCAATTCAAACATGATCTTCCGCATGGCTTCGCCCCACTTCTATTTTTCAAGCTCAAATCCGAATGTGGTTGATTTCAGACGGGCGCTGTGCCTTAACGATTTCAAAAGCTTTAAATACACCGGCTATGACGACAGAAGCATACTCATGGCCCTCAGTGGAGTCAGATACTACATCACCGGCGAAGATGCAAAGGAAGGCTGTATCCCTCAGGGATTCGAGCATTCCGTCACCTATGACGCGGGAGCCGCGAAAACAGAGGCCGCACTCCGGGCCCTTTCCGACGAGTTTTCGACAAGTGAACTGTCGGAAAACCAGAAGGGAATGATCAAAGACAAGACAGAGAAGTTTTATGAGATATATGAAAACAGAAATGCCCTGCCCGGCATGTACACCTATGACTCCTATGTGCCGCGAAGCGAGTGGGATGCTTTAAACTGTGTTCAGAAACAGGAAGTGATGCTCACGGGAGCGGTGCTCGAGGATACACCGGAAAGCCTCGAAAGATCCGGCATAGATACTGAGAGCACCGAGCTGCCTTTCGAAATAGAAGCAGGGACAAACGTCTTCCCCTCCGACAAGGGGTTTGTGGTGACAAAAGACGGCGCCGTTGCAAAACTGAAGTTCAAAAAAGAAGCCGCGGGTGAGCTGGGACTGTATTTCGGAAATCTCACCTTCAGATCTACGGACATCTGGGATCTTTACAATTCGGAGGACGACTCCATCGACCCCGAAAGACTGTATGGCAAGACCCTTTATTCCCTGCTGTCCGCCGACAGGCAGAGAGAGTACAGGCTGGCAAAGAAAAACTCCTATCCCGCCACCGAGACAAGCATCCGCGTAAGCTCTCCCGATGTCAACAGAACCCTTTACTACGCTACGCCTTATAAGTTTTCCTACGACGGAAAGCATGACTATCTTCTGAACTTCGGATGCGGCGATGCCGACGAGCTTGAGCTGTGTTTTGACAGTGCGGGTGTCTACGAAACAGACTCCCTCAAACTTTATAACACACCGGTGGAGGATCTTGGTGAAAAGATCGGCGCCCTTAAAGAAAATGCTCCCGAAGAAATAAATATAGGAGTAAACACTGTCAGTGCCAGGGTCAGGGCGGACAAGCCGGGACTGCTCCTTATCGCCCTGCCCTACACAGGGGGATTTTCGGCAACGGTAGACGGGAAAAAGCAGGAGGTGCTGAAGGCAAACCTCATGTACCTGGGACTTGAGCTTTCGGCGGGAGAACATGAGGTGTCCCTCACCTACGAAACGCCCCTGCTTAAAGAGGGAGCGCTCATCTCCGGGGCCGCATTCCTGCTCAGTATCATCTTTTCGGTGATCTGTATTGTGAGAAAACGCTGCGCCCGCAAGATCAAGGCAGCTTAAGAGCCCTGTCGCTGCCTTTTGTATAGGCATTGAAGGCGTCAAGTCCTTTAAACTCCTTATCGTGGAGCTTAAAGGGAATGGCTTCGGGCTCCACAAAGGTCTGATAGATATTATTGTTAAAGAAAAGCTTTGATGTGTATTTCTTTGACATTTCCCCGCAGATCAGCGGGACCATGTTTTTCTTACGGGTTATGGTGTTTGATGAGAAGGTGATCTTTTTGCATTTGTTGATCACGATCTCAGCCTCGCCGTTGTCCTCAAAATAATTGTCCTCTATCACACAGTCCTTGACCAGTCCAGTGCCCTTTTCCTCGTATCCTCCGATCCACAGACCTCCCTGCCGGTTGTCATGCACGATGTTTCCGTATACGGAAATATTCTTTACCGGATAGCGGCTCTTTTTTATCTCGGCCCCCACCTCTATTCCGTAATCACAGTCCGTGACCTCGTTGTTAAAAACTGCCGTATTCTGTGCGCCGTCCACATATATGCCCGCGCAGGAAGCATATCCGCAGTGGCAGCCGCTGACCGTATTTCCGCTGGCCTCGCAATCTCTGGGGCGGTCGAATTTCGCCTTTTTGCAGTATCCGGTGTTGCCGTTGAAATCTATTCCGATGTTGGTATTGTTGCAGACGAAATTGTTCCGGATAAAGACACGTTCGCAGTTTCCGGCTACGGATACGGATTCGCTCCAGTTTGTCACATTGTCCCGGATGACGTTGTTACAGATCTGTACATCGCAGATGGACTGAGAGGCTTTTTTACCCTCACCTAAAAGCAGTATGGCATTACCCTCGCCGGTGTCCTCTGCCTCCTCTTCCGAAGGGTTTAAAAACCTGCTGTCCACCTTTATACCGTGGATAAAGCAGCCGGAGACCGTGAGATTTTTGGTGCCGGTTCCCACAAAGATACCGCAGGCATACTTCGCCTCTATATCGCCTATCTCCATATCTTCGATCATCATGTTTGACTGTCCGTTCATATCAAGGAGGGTGATGTACTCCTCCACTCCCTTATGGGTCAGCTTGGAAAGACAGGTGCCATCCGCGGAAAGCTCTCCCTTTACGGTCACGGGATCGGTGTTGCAGCCTCCCGACTCAAGACAGAGTTCTTCGTCATAGACTCCGGCCGCAACATGTACGGTATCTCCTCCCACCGCGACGGAGAGTGCCTTTGCAATGCTTTTAAAAGGGGCTTCCTTCGTTCCCGGGGCAGAGTCGCTTCCGGCAGGCGCCACGTAGTACTCCCTGGGAGACAAAGCCTTCCAGACGGCGTAGAGAGTGACCTTTTGCTTTTTGCCGGTGATCGAGCCCGCTGTTATAACTCCCCTCTCCGGAAAATCCACCCTATCGTCAGAGCTGTAGGGCGAAAACTTCCAGCCTGCGAAGCGGTAACCCTCCATGGTGAAATTGCTGTCGGGAAGCCGCAGGTCCTCGCTGCTTTTGAACTTAAGGGAGCGCATTTTTCCAAGACCGCCGTTGGCATCAAAGGCGATGGTGTAGCTCTTTCGTACAACGGGGGCGGCGGCTGCGAAAACCTCCGCGGCGCTCAGAACAAGTGTGAGTGTAAGAATGATAAGTGATAGTAATTTTTTCATGATGCAACCCCTAAACAATTGTTGTATACTGTTCTCTATGGAAAACACAACGATCAACGAATCCTACAACCAAACAGCAAAGCGGGTCTCGGCCGTCAGCATCGTGGTCAACCTGTTCCTTTCCCTCTTCAAACTCCTGGCGGGAGTCCTGGCAAATTCCGGGGCTCTTATAAGTGATGCCGTGCACTCTGCCTCCGATGTATTTTCAACGGTGGTGGTGCTCATCGGCGTTCATCTTTCCTCAAAGGAGCCCGACGAGGAGCATCCCTACGGACACGAGCGCATGGAGTGCGTGGCCGCTATCCTGCTGGCCATGGTGCTTTTCATAACCGGCTTCCTTATCGGAAAACAAGCCGTCGAAAATATCACCTCCGGGTCCTATGAGCAGATGCCCGTTCCCGGCGTAATGGCTCTTGCGGCGGCTCTTGTCTCCATTCTGGTAAAGGAGCTTATGTACAGGTATACCGCAAGGTACGCCAGAAAGATCGACTCAGGTGCCCTTATGGCGGATGCCTGGCATCACCGCTCGGACAGTCTTTCGTCCGTGGGCGCTCTGGTGGGCGTTGCCGCTGCCCGGGCAGGTTATCCGGTGATGGATTCGGTGGCCTCCCTTATTATATTCGCATTTATCGCAAAGGCCGCCTATGACATATTTATGGACGCGGTGGACCGTATGGTGGACCATTCCTGCCGCGACGATACGGAAAACAGGATCCGCGAGTTCGTGCTGAAAAATGAAAATATCCTTGGAGTGGATCTTTTAAGGACCAGAGTTTTCGGAAACAGGATATACGTAGACCTTGAGATACAGGTGGACGGCTCCTATACCCTCTCTCAGGCCCACGACATCGCGGAAGAGATCCACGACGGTATAGAAACGGAATTCTCACAGGTCAAGCACATAATGATCCACGTAAACCCCGGAGAGGCTCATTCCTGAGCCGCTCCGATGTTTATGTTGTCGTGCATCTGTTTCTTGACCTCATACATCTTGCGGTCAGCCTCTTCCATGAGGGCTCTGACCGTGGTATTCCCTATCTCGGGCGTATAGGCAAAGCCCCAGGAAATGCTCACATTCTTGAGACTCTGCTCGGTCTTAAACCTTTCGATCCTCTGTTTGATATCTTCTATCCCCACATCCTTAAGTACAGCGGCAAACTCGTCTCCGCCGAACCTGAAGCAGTTGTTTTCTTCGCTTATGCGGAAGCATGAGGAGATACACTCTGCCGCCAGGAGAAGCAGATCATCCCCGGCCGAATGGCCGTGGGCATCGTTGGTCTGCTTAAGATAGTTCACGTCAAAGAGCATAACCGCAAGTGAGAAACCGGATTTGCCGGACTCAACTATATACTGCTCAAAACCATACCTGTTGGGCAGGTTTGTGAGGGTGTCTGTCTCAGCCGCTGCCCTCAAGATGGAATCCAGGGCGTTTCTTCGATCCAGAAGGTCATTGTAGGCAACAGCCACCTGACGAACCTCGCGAAGACCCTTTCTTTCTGACAGAGGGGTCTCGGAATCCATGTGACGCACAAAGGTTTTTAGGGGCAGTATGAGCTGTCTGTAGCCTATGGCGAAGGTAAGTATCAGAACAGCTATGACCGCAAAGGTCATGACCCAGAGCATGGCCCGCAGAAGGACCACCTCTTTGGATATGGCAGCCGCTTTTAAAGAAGAACTCTCCCGGATGCTGTCTGCACAGGCGTTTACCAGCATGGACAGGTTTTTCTTATTGGCGCTGAAGTTGGGATCTATGATAAGTTCCTTTGCCGCCGCCAGCTTTTCTTCTTCGGTGTATGCCTGCTCCACCTCGGAAAGCGCGGGAAGGGAAAGGGAATCAAGCAAGGCCTTATCGGGTATTTCGTATACGGATGTGACAAGGGCTATGGCGTGAAGCTGGGACTCCATCATATAATCGGTGCATTCTGCGGCCTCTTTGATAAATTTCCGCTGTTCTTCCGTCACGTCAAATTCATCGAACTTTGCGATAACATCCTTGCCGCGGCGGGGCTGGGACAGCTCGGAGGCATATCCGGAGAGGGACATCATGTTGATGTTTCCGTCTGCGGTCACCGGGAGAAGTATAAAGTGGGAGGATGTCTCTGACATAAGGGAGGACCCCGCCAGCAGTGAGGTGGCGGTGTTTATGTACTCGGAAGATTCCTGCATGGTGCGGGAAATCTGTGCGCTCTTCCGGCTTATGCCCATGATCATCATGGAAATGGCAACATGCATCACCAGAAGGATGAGGATCACCGGAAACAAAAATGTGTTGGTGGTAAAACCTCCGATGTCTTCCTGCCGTCTTCGTTTATTTTTTCCTGTTGTGGAGATAGGGTTCGTCATAGTCTGTCCTCGCTGGTAGTTGATGGTATCTAATGGTTGAAGGCTGTCCCGTGACCGCTTTCAAACAGCTCCCTGATCCCCTGTGCATCGTAACCCGCATGAATGGCAAGGCGGAGTAATATGGCCGCTTTGACCGGGCTCAGAGCCCCTGCGGGAACAGTGCGCTCGGAGAGCAGCATCTTTTCGGTTATGTATGATCTGCCGGTCCTGGAGCTTATTACCACGGGTATACTCAGCTCCTCAATTACCTTTCCGAAGCCTTCGCTGTACTCTCCCGCTCCGGCCCCTGCTATCACCAGGCCGCCGCTTATGCCCGCCGCAAGGGACAAAAGCTTCGGATCGGATCCCGCAGTGAAATAAACCACGGGAACTCCCGGCAGGGGAAATGACAGGTCAAGGTCTTTAAACACGGGTTCCCCGGCATCGGGAAAATCCAGATATACTTCGTCATCAAAGATCCGGCCCGGCGTATAAAATTCATCTTCAAAAGCATCGGATCCGTAGCTTGCCCTTTTGGTAACCCCGTGGGCGGTATACACGCCGCCATCCATGGTTACAAGCACGCCGCAGCGCGCTGCTTTTTCACAGAGGGCAAGGGTCATGGCATTTTTTATATTTAAGGGGCCGTCGGCAGATATGGCTGTGGACGGTCTCATGGAACCCGTTATCACCACGGGCTTTTTTACCTCAAGGGTAAGGCTCAAAAGGAAGGCGGTCTCTTCCATGGTGTCGGTGCCGTGGAGCACCACCATGCCCGCTATATCGCTTCTTTCCATGCCGGATCGCAGTTCCGTAAGAAGCTTATGCCAGTCACCGCAGTCAATGTCGTCGGAGTTTTTGCTGCAAACCTCGACCGTCTCAAGGCTCACTCCGGAAGGGACCGTAAGGCCGCCCAGAAGGTCACCGGCCGTGACTGCCCCGGGGGTGTAGCCTGTGATGTCACCGGGCACGCCCTTGCCGGCGATGGTGCCGCCTGTGGTGAGTATAAGAATGGTTTTCCTGTTTTCCATGATCTATGCCCTGTAAGACTTTGTCACTGCTGCTCTATCTCTGCCGGAGTCCAGATGGCGTAGAGCAACACCTTCTTTTTGTTCTTCACAGCCAGGTTCTGCACCGTGGCTCCGGGAAGATACATGACTCCCGTGCCCCCCTTGATGGAGGTAAAGCCTGCCAGCTTATATCCTTCTTTATAAAATCCTTCCTCCGGCAGGACCAGAGGTTTGTCGTAGTAGATATTCCTGTCGGAAAGGATCTTTCCCTTCACGCCTTTGGCCGTCCCTCCCGTGCCCTTTTTATAGACCACGGTGTATCTGATGGGAGTCCAGCAAGCCACAAGGTAAAGATTTTCCGACCGCTTTTTCGTTATCTTTTTTATCTTTTTGCCCCAGGGGTTTCCGATCCTCCAGCCCTTGAAGATATAGCCTGTCCTCGTAGGCTTTTTCAGGCTTATGGCTTTCATCTTTTTGCCGGGTGTGTACCAGAGCCGTGTGGGAAGATTTCCAAGGGTTGTTATATCGCAGCCCATGTCATAGGTGATGCTGCAGGCACCGTCGGGGATCTCGTTTGAGCTGATAACGGTGACTATGGTGTTTCCGGGCTTTACCGGATCTTTGGGATCTTTGGGATCTTTGGGATCTTTGGGATCGGTAGGCTCATCAAGGTCCACAACAGGCTCATAGGGGTCGTCGGAGGGGGTAACCTCGGCGGCATCGCCAAAGGCCTTTATCCTGAGATTTCCGCCGGTCAGATACCCGTCCCTGGCGGTGAGGTAATCGGTAATATCCTGCCACTGCCCGTCAACACACACAAGGCTTTCCCCGGGATGAACGGTGCAAGTGGTTTTGAATTTCTCCCAGTAATCGGGGTCGCTTGTGTCGTCGATGGAGTTGTTCTCATAGGCCAGGGACGCCGTATCTCCGGCCTTTGAAAGAGATACCACCACCGCAAAACGATCTCCGGGTTTTATAAAGACGGGGTTTTCCAGCTCTGCCGTGTAGATACCCATGGCAGAGGTGGTACCCTCGGTATGGGCGGCGGTGAGCTTTGTGCCCTGTGTAGGATCGGTGCAGTCCTCATCAAGCCCGGCGTATATATCAATGCAGAAGCTTTCGTTTGCGGCTTCAGTGTCAAAGGACACAGCCTTTATATACTCTCCGGCCTCTCCCACCTTTGCGGTAAAGATGTTGGCTCCGGTCACTCCCTCTTCCTTTATTTCATCGGTCGCCATGCCGCCGTCATACTGGTAGCACAGGCTGTAGTCGTCGGCCTTGTCGTAGATAAAGACAAAGGCTGACTTGGAAAGAGATTTGTCCCCATAGGAGAGATAGAAGTATTTATTTTTGCCCCAGCCAAAGGGCTCATCGTCATCCCAGCTGTTCCTGATGATCCAGGCTCCGTTCACACCGGGATCATTGCTGAAATTCGAAGCGGGAAAATCGTCGTCCCAGCCCACTATGGTGACGGAATGGTTCGTGCCCCCGGATTTATCGTAATAATAGCAGTTGTTTGTACTGTTGTAATATGAGCCTGAATTATAGTAAGAGACAGCCGCCGCACCGTACTCCTTTATCATCTGCTTAAGGAGGCCCGGGTTGTCCCTGGGGCTTATCTTGAAAACACCCTTCATGTGGACTACGTCGTTAAAGGCGTACTCGTCGGACAGGCCGCTCGCGATTATCTTTGAGGCATCGGAGTATTGTACAAGCGCTTCACTTGCGGGGCCCATACGGCTCATGAAAAGGCTGCGGGCATATTCCACGCTGCCTCCGAAGGTAAATACATTTTTCCCCTTTTCCTTGAAACCGTTTACATCGCCGGCGGTCCCGCCCAGGGGATCCGTGGGAGTATTGTACATGTAGTAGCAGGTATGGGCCTCGGAAAAATCTATATCGTAGACGGAGACCCCGTCCTCGCTGACAGTCTGAACAAGCTCGGGCTCTTCAAGAATACCGGGATGATTCAGTACGTAGATCTCTGCTGTGGCATTTATGGCATGGGCCCAGCAGCTGCCGTATGGGTTCTGGTCCCTCAGGGGAGGAAGCTTGGGAGTCAGATACCTGCTCTCGGGAGCGGGAGCTCCGGTGACAAGCTCATCTCCGGTGAGGAGGCTCTCGTCCACAACATCCACCCGGTCTTCACCGGGAGCCTGGATGTATCCGCCGCCTTCCTCTGCCAGAACGGGAATATTGAATTTTAAGACCGACAGCGCGGCGACAAGTATCACCACTGCCCTTTTAATCCTCATCGGTTTGCTCCTTATCTCTGTATATCGAATAATCCCTGTTAAAAAGCCGGTCCAGCATCATGAGCTTTAGCTCATCGTTGTCGACATTGTCCATCAGGTAGTGCTTTATGAACATCTTGCTCTTGCCGGGGTATTTGTGAAGCCCGTTGTCTTTTTGGATCACCGCCAGCTCGCTCTTCCACAAAAATCCCATCTGGTTTGTAAGACGCAGCTTGGGACTTTTTATCGGTTCCCTGAGCACATAGAAATCAAGGCCTTTGCCGGTCTCCTCAACGGTAATAATGCCCCAAAACGGCGGTACGTGATCCGGGGCGGAGTTGCCATGGCTGGCCCCTACCACCAGGATGTTGTAATCATAAAATCTGCTGTAGTCCTTTACCTGTCTTTCGAGGCGCACGTAGCTGTCCGCGTCGCTTTTTATCTCGACACCCACCATGAAATCCGGAGTCACGACAACTATATCCGCTCTGGACTTGCCCATAACGAATTCTTCAAAGAATCTGACTTTTCCGTATTTTTCCTCCAGCATGTCGCAGAGGTCATCTCTGATGTCGGCATCACGGAGCATGATATGCCTCGCTTTTCGTGATCATAAATTTCATCGCATATTATAGATACGTGTGGGTAAAGCATTTGTTGGTAAGTATACCACGTTTTTACGTGTAAATGTACTCCAAAGACAAAACAAGACAGGCTTTAGCGCCTGTCCTGTCAGTATTTTTATAGGTTTTTCGGATATGCCGTCCGTTCCTACGGGAAAAGGGGCATGAGCTCAAGTCCCGTCTCCTCGGGAAGACCAAACATGATGTTCATGTTCTGGACTGCCTGGCCTGCTGCGCCCTTTACGATATTATCAAGAGCTCCCATCATCACGATACGGCCCGTACGCTCGTCGATCTTGCAGCTGATATCGGTGTAGTTGCTGCCCTCGACCCATCTGGTCTCGGGGCACTCGCCGTAGCCAAGGACACGGATGAACTTTTCTTTTCCATAGTACTTTTCATAGATGTCGTGAACCTGCTCGGGGGTGACATCCTTTTTAAGGCTTGCGTACTCGGTCACCAGAATGCCCCTGTTCATGGGAATGAGATGGGGCGTGAAAATAATGGTGACGGGGCTGCCCGATGCATAGGAGAGCTGTTCTTCTATCTCGGGGGTGTGACGGTGGGTCAGCACTCCGTAGGCTTTAACGTTTTCATTTACCTCGCAGAAGAGGTTCGCGGTCTTGGCTGAGCGGCCGGCTCCTGAGGTACCCGACTTTGCATCCACTATCAGAGTATTGGGATCGATCACGCCCTCTTTCACAAGCGGATATGCTGTGAGTATGGAGCAGGTGGTGTAACATCCCGGATTTGCCACAAGGCGGGTGTTCTTTATCAGGTCACGGTTTATCTCGCAAAGGCCGTAAACCGCATCCTTTATAAGGTCGGGGGAGCCGTGCCTGATACCGTACCACTTTTCGTATACCTCTACATCCTTAATGCGGTAGTCCGCAGAGAGATCGATGACCTTTACCCTGTCCAGGATCTGGGGGGTAAGGATTCCTGCCAGATAACCCTGGGGAGTTGCGGTGAAGATCACATCAACTTCATCCGCCAGCTTTTCTATGTTGTCATCGAGGCACTTGTCCTCGATCACCTCAAAGAAATTGCGGTATACATCCGCATATTTTTGGTCTATATAGCTTTTCGAGCCGTACCATGTAATCTGTGCCTCGGGATGGTTCTGAAGTATGCGCACTATCTCGGCTCCGGCGTAACCGGTGGCTCCTATGATTCCTGCTTTGATCATTTTAACCTCGTACATATCTTATTTCCCGCTAACGGGATAGGGGGTGGACTAAACAGTCCGCCCCCTATTCTAACAATATCCGTATAGTATTTCAAGCGAAATCATTGTCTCAATGCGATTAGAGTTTTAATGCTTCTTGTCAATAGGGGAAAAAGATTCCCACCTGTGAAATGTTTAATACGCGGCCCTATCCATTGCTTATCTAAATCCCAGTTTTTGATTAGATTTGGATAGGTAGGGCCTTATCAAGCATGTCTTTAATATACATCCGCAAGCCATCCTCCGTATCTATACCGTATTTCCGGTTTATCAGGATATAGTACTTCATGATCCTCTCTTTCGGCAAAAGCTCATTGGAAGGAATATTGTCACCATATCCTTTCCTGGCCTCCACCCACGGATCTTCATTGTGTGTGATCTTCTCCAATACCTTTCCGCCATACATCCCGAAAGTATTAAGAACAAGGTCGATCACTCGTTTCTCGTCATCAGTAAGGGCATCCTCCGTTCCCTCCAGAAGTGCGAACCTCGCATCATCAATCGGATTATATTTAAAATCCCTGAACAGCTCATATACTTCCGGATAGACGGGACCACGCACCCATGCTCTGCAATCTTCTTCAAAGAGCGGCTTTCCATACAATGCGGAATATACGCCCTGGATAAAGTAAAGTAGCTTTTGAAGCATAAGAGGTGTCACTTCTTCCAACTTTTCAAAAATATATGCGATCACCCGGAGCATCTTATCCGATACGGAAAACAGACTCTCTATACTCTCGGCTGCAGCAAAAGCTTTCCTGTATGCCGCATCCGTCAGCTTTTCACGGTTCTCCATGAGTTTCTGCTTCATATAAACCGGTGATGAAAGCGCCGCTTTAACAATATCGGAATATTCTTTTGAAGGCACCTGACCTTCCAGGTATCTGGTAATCGTCACTTCTCCAAAGCCGAGCGCCAAAGATAACGGAGCCTTTCCGATCTTATAGATCTTCATCAGCCTTTCGATGTCATCAATCGATACAAGCCCCTCTGCCACCCTGTACTGCTCATCGATCTCCTGAACATTCTTATCGATAAGCCCCGGAATACTCATTTCCTCTTCGCACTCCGTACAAACAGCCACAGTGATCGCAAAGGTGTGTTCTTTATCCCTTATTTTTTTTACAATGTCCCTCTTCCGCAAAAGGTACTCGGTCTTTTTTCTGCACTCTATACAGAAATCTCTTCTTCCCTTCTCTGCCATGATGGTCACCTCCGATCTTGACCTTATCCTCCGCAGAATGTATGATTGATTATTTGATTTTTTCTATCATAAGCATAATCCAATGATAGCTTTTTGTCAATATGCCATCATCGATTAGATGTAAAAAGGGAGTGCTATTTCGCACTCCCTTAAATTAGCAACCATTATTTTACTTTGATGGTCAGCTTATATTTCTTATTCAGAACCTGATACAAAATCTTAATTGTATCTTTTTCTTTTGGCGTCACAGTCAGAGTATTGTTTGTACTGTCCACGACAGCCTGACCGCTGACCTTTTCCTTGACTATGCTGAGCTTACCACCGTCGATATCCGTGCCGAACATATCCCGAATAGTCAGGATCTTCGTTGCTGTCGGGTCAATACCGATTTTCTTAGCGCCTTTCTGTGCTTTAGGCGCCTCAACCGTAAATCTGACCGTATATTTTTTGCCATCACTTGTCTCAAAATCGGCCTGGCCGCTCTTCTTTGCCGTTACAGTCGCCACACTTTTCTTCTTATTCACCTTAACCTTGACGCCCCGGCCTGTAGCTGTCTTGATATCTCCTACGGTGAACTTCGAGCCCTTTATCGCAGTCATGTTGAGCTTGCCCGGATCTACGCTCGATAAATCCACCTTTGTGAAGTCGAGGGTCAGCTTCGTAATTTTTCCGGAAGTGGCTACCGGTGCAAAATTATCCTTTGAAGAAGCATAGAAGTCGGTATCCGATGCAAGCGGCACTTTATCCGGAAGGACTTTATCCGAAGATGAAGAGCTGTTGTCCTTACCGCTGGAGGAGCTGCTGTCTTTTCTTTCCGATGAGGAACTGCTGTCTTTTCCGCTGGATGAGGTGTTGTCTTTTCCACTGGAGGAAGTGTTATCCTTGCCGCTGGAAGAGGTGCTGCCTTTTCTTTCTTCCTCTGTGAAGTCATTAACGTTAGATCTCAAAACTGTATTTGTCGGTGCCTTTGTCAGAAAAGAATATTCATTTCCCGAGACATCATACATAGTACAAGGTAATTCTCCGCCGTACTCCAGGGAAGCCATCTTCATGGGTGTCTTAATCATGTTCAATTTGCTACAACCATCAAACATAGCATCCATAGTTGTCACTTTTGATATATCAAACGGACTCAGATCCAAACTTGTCAGTCCACTACAACCACCAAACATGCCATACATATTCGTAACGTTATCTGTTTTCAGTGGACTCAGATCCAAACCTGTCAATCCACTACAACCATAAAACATGTCACCCATATCCGTAACGTTATCTGTTTTCAGTGGGCTCAGATCCAAACTTGTCAGTCCACTACAACCACTAAACATGCCACCCATAGCCGTAACTTTATCTGTTTTCAGTGGACTCAGATCCAAACTTGTCAGTCCACTACAACCACTAAACATGCCACCCATAAATGTAACGTTATCTGTTTTCAGTGGGCTCAGATCCAAACTTGTCAATCCACTACAACCCCCAAACATGCCATCCATAAATGTAACGTTATCTGTTTTCAGTGGACTCAGATCCAAACTTGTCAGTCCACTACAACCACCAAACATGTAACCCATATCCGTAACGTTATCTGTTTTCAGTGGACTCAGATCCAAACTTGTCAATCCACTACAACCATAAAACATGTGACCCATATTCGTAACGTTATCTGTTTTCAGTGGACTCAGATCCAAACTTGTCAATCCACTACAACCATAAAACATGCCATCCATATTCGTAACGTTATCTGTTTTCAGTGGGCTCAGATCCAAACTTGTCAGTCCACTACAACCATAAAACATGCCACTCATATTCTCTACATTCGTGGTGTCCAAACCACTCAAGTCCAAGCTCGTCAAGCCACTGCATCCCATGAACATATTAGATAAATGTGAAGAAGCCACAACTCCTCCCGTAAATGTTATCGATTTGATTTTGTCTGATTCGTCAGTAGGCCAAAACCCCTGCCAGAAAGGATCAATCTTAGTCTTGTATTCAACCCCATCAATTACAGCCTTACCCGGAATAACTATACTCGTACCTTTCCCTTTATATTTTTCTAAAATTATTTTTCCGTTTTTAGAATCGAGAGTATAATCGTAGTTATCATACCACTGTGTATTTCCATTTATTTCCTCCTCTCCCGCTCCCTTGGCATAAGCATTAACATACCCAAAATCATTCAAGGAAATCTGGAGCACAGATAATACCATTAACATCAACATACATTTGACGAATCTATTCATTGCGTTCATCCTCCTTTTTATTATCATCACTGCTTATTTCTTTTGTACTTGCAAATAACGCTTTTTTCCCTTTTTTCTTTTTTCTTATATAGATTTCTTCAAAATGGCATACATCATTGTCTTTGCAACACAGACAACATTTACAACATATCTTGTGATTATTATTGCTTTTAGGCAAATCCAGAACTTTTAGTATGCAATGACCTGATATGATAATCACTAAAGATAAAATAATGATAAATACAATCCGTTCCGTTACAGATATGTTTTCGTTAGAATACACTGATACTATTATTTCAATTATTTCAACAATTAAAACAGTGAAAGAAACGAAAAACGACGCGAACTCAATCATTTTATGTTTTTCATCATCCATATAAACACCACCTTTTATAGTTTAATAATTCCACTGTCTTAACCTGTAGGTTTTGACAAAGGGCATATTCTGATATAAAGCCAAATGGTGTTGTGAATTTGTTTATGCATATCGCCAAAAAACAGAATGTTGAATCTTTGCTTATTGTGAAACGTGCTTGCTTTATACGTGTACCCTATGTTAAAATAAGCGTTGTTTCAGAACTGTCAAAACCTACACATTTTGACAGTTCATATTTTTTCTTGATCTGCCCGCACTTCTCTCAACCGCCGGTAAAATGTACTTTCCGACATCCCGCAATACTCCAGGATTTCATTAACAGAAACCTCACCTGACTCCCACTGCTCAACCACATTTTGAAAGTCCTCCGGGAGCTTTATTGAGGGACGGCCAAACCGCACTCCCCGTGCTTTAGCGGCCGCTATACCTTCAGCCTGACGCTGCAGGATAGTCTTCCGCTCATTTTCGCTGACATAGGAAAGCAAGGCCAGCACCACATCGGAGATGACCGTACCCATCAGATCCCTACCGTTCCTTGTATCCAAAAGCGGCATGTCTATGATGCAGATATCCACTCCCATATCTTTGGTGACCAGTTTCCATTGCTCAAGGATGTCCTTATAGCTCCTTCCAAGCCTGTCGATGGACTTCACGTAAATGACATCACCCGATACCACTGTATCAAGAAGATGTTTATACTCCGGACGCTCGAAGTCCTTGCCGGACTGCTTATCCTCAAATATATTCTCAGACGGTACTCCCGACTCCTGCATTGCGATATGCTGCCGGTCCGTGTTCTGTTCCTTTGTGCTAACGCGCACATAGCCATATACATTTCCCATGATCCTCGCTCCCTTCTTTCTGTGTTAAGGCCCTATCATTACACACGAAAAAAGCGCCGGACCCGCAAGCTATTCACTTACGAGCCGACGCTCTTTTATCCCGTTATTCTTTTTTAATATTAAATGGACTTATCAAAAATCTTCGTCTTTATTGACAAACAACAGATTTTACCTTACAATTTAACCAGTATCGGG
>JAFYEL010000098.1 GCA_017544285.1 Lachnospiraceae bacterium
AGCGCACCGCCAAGGCCATCGCCGAACTTGACACCTTCTGCTCACTGGCCCATGTGGCCCAGAAGAACAGATACGTGCGCCCTGCCATAAACGACAGGGGAGTTATAGATATCAAGGGCGGCCGCCATCCCGTGGTTGAGCAGATGATGGATGCGGGCACATTTATCGAAAACGACGCCCATCTGGACGGCGGAAAGAAACGCATCTCCGTCATCACCGGCCCCAACATGGCGGGCAAATCCACCTACATGAGGCAGACGGCTCTGATTGTGCTCATGGCACAGGCGGGAAGCTTTGTACCCGCAAAGAGCGCCAGCATCTGCGTCTGCGACAGGATATTCACCAGGGTCGGAGCCTCCGACGATCTGGCCAGCGGCCAGTCCACCTTCATGGTGGAGATGACCGAGGTGGCAAACATCCTGAGGAACGCCACATCAAAGAGCCTTCTGATTTTGGACGAGATAGGCAGAGGTACCGCAACCTTTGATGGACTGGCTATAGCCTGGGCCGTGGTCGAGTACATAGCCGACAAGGGACGCATAGGTGCAAAGACCCTCTTTGCCACCCACTACCACGAGCTAACCGAGCTTGAGGGCAAGCTGGCGGGAGTAAACAACTACTGTATAGCCGTTAAGGAAAACGGCGACGACATCATCTTTTTGAGAAAGATAGTACCGGGAGGCGCCGACAAGAGCTACGGTATCGCGGTGGCCCGTCTGGCGGGAGTGCCCGCGGCGGTGATAAACCGTGCCGACGAGCTCGTGGCCCAGCTCATGTCCAACGACATCACCTCAAAGATAAAGGACATGGCGGAGCTCGGTGAGGCGAAAAAGAAGCTGGATACCCTGGAGCTGTCCCAGCTTTCCCTCTTTGAGACCAAGACCGACGACGACATAATCCGCGAGCTGAAGGAGATGGACATTTCCCACATGACTCCGGTGGACGCCATAGTGACGCTTCAGAAGCTCCAGAGCAAGGTGGTTAACAGGATATGATCAGACTTTTATCCGAAGAGACTATAGACAAGATAGCGGCCGGCGAGGTGGTTGAAAACCCGGCCTCCTGCATAAAGGAGCTCTGCGAGAATTCCATAGACGCCGGAGCCGACACCGTCAATGTGGAAATTAAGGACGGAGGCGTGGGCCTTATCAGGGTTTCCGATAACGGCTGCGGCATAGCGGCTGCGGAACTGGAAAACGCATTCCTGCGCCACGCCACCAGCAAGATCACAAAGATAGATGACCTTGACGAGCTGGAGAGCCTGGGCTTTCGCGGTGAGGCCCTATCCTCAATCGCGGCGGTTTCAAGGCTTGAGATCATCACAAAGACACATGACAACATGATAGCCTCCAGATACGTGGTTGAAGGTGGCAGAGGCGGAGAGATAACCGAGGTGGGAGCCCCCGACGGCACCACCGTCATAGTGAGGGATCTTTTTTATAACACTCCCGCCAGGCGCAAGTTTTTAAAGAGCGCATCGGCAGAGGGGGCGGCTGCACAGCAGGCGGTTGAAAGACTTGCCATGTCACATCCCGATGTGGCTTTTTCATTTATCATAAACGGAAGGACGGCCTTTCAGACCTACGGCAGGGGAGAGCTCTCCGAGGTCATATACCAGATCTACGGCAGGGAGGTGGCCTCCCGGCTGATCAAGCTTGATGATGGCATAGTAAGGGGCTGCATAGCAAGGCCCGACGTATCCCGGGGCAACAGAGCCTGCGAGATCTTTTCCGTCAACGGCCGCTGCATAAAGGATTCAAAGGTGCTCCGGGGTGCGCTTGAGGAGGCCTATTCCGCCTACATGATGCAGCACCGTTTTCCTTTTGCGGTACTTAACCTTCACTTAGACGGTGCCTCGGTTGATGTGAACATCCATCCCCAGAAGCTTGAGGTCCGCTTCTCCGACAACGAGAGGGTCTTCGACCTTCTGCGCCGGGCCGTGGAGGATGCCCTTAAGGAGAGGGAACTGATCCCCGAGACTGACCTTGATACAAAGCAGTACAGGGAGGCGCAGTCCGCTGCCACGCAGACTGCACCGTCCATGGCAGATGTATCTGTGGCAGGCAGGGATGAGGAGCAGAATACTTCCGTACCGACATCCGGTGCGCATACAACTTACAGTGCCGCATCAGCTGCGGACGACAGACAGGAAGCCCTCCGCGATCTCATAGCGGAGCATGGCGAAAGAAAACCCGTAAGGGCGCCCCTCCCATTTGAGACAAACCGAATACTCAAGGAGAGCGCCGAATATGAAGCACCCCCGGTGCAGCTCAACCTTTTTGAAGAAAGGATACTCACCGAGAAGGCGGCGGATAAATACGAATACATAGGCCAGGTATTTGACACCTACTGGATCATCCGGCACGAGGACAGGATGCTGCTCATAGACCAGCACGCCGCCCACGAAAAGGTGTTGTACGAAAGATTCGTAAAGCAGATAAAGGAGGGGGGAGTGTATTCACAGCAGCTCATGCCTCCCATCATCGTCACCTTAAGCGCCACGGCGGAGCAGGCCCTTCTGGAAAACGCCGGGTGTTTTGAGGAGACGGGCTTTGAGATAGAGAGCTTCGGAGGCCGGGAGTACGCCATAAGGGCTGTGCCCGAAAACCTCTCATCCTTAAACAGCAGGGAGCTTTTCGAGGAAATGCTGGAGGAGCTTTCCGAAAACGGCGGCATCAAGCGTGAAAGCACCCTTATGAAGGACAGGATAGCCACCATGGCCTGCAAGGCGGCGGTCAAGGGAAATAACAGGCTCAGCCGTCAGGAGGCAGTGGAGCTGGTGAGCGAGCTTCTGACTCTGGAGAATCCCTACAACTGTCCTCACGGCAGGCCCACCATGATAGTCATGACAAAGTACGAGCTTGAAAAGAAGTTCAAGAGGATAGTATGAAAAAGCTTGTGATCCTCTCGGGCCCTACCGCGGTGGGGAAGACGGCTCTTTCAATAGAGCTTGCAAAAAGAATAAACGGAGAGATCATCTCCGCCGATTCCATGCAGGTCTACAGGGGCATGGACATCGGCACCGCAAAGATCAGGGAAGAGGAGATGCAGGGAGTAAGGCATCACCTCATCGATATCATCTCGCCCTTTGACGAGTGGTCGGTCAGCACCTTTAAGGACGAGGCCCTGAAGGCAGCCGAGAAAATATGGGCGGCGGGGAAGATCCCCATCCTTGTGGGGGGCACGGGTTTTTACATCCAGGCCCTTCTTTATGATGTGCAGTTCACCGAACAGGACCCTGCGGATGTAAGAGAGAAGCTTGCGGAGCTTTACGAAAAAGAGGGAGCCGCAGCTCTTCATAAACGTCTGTCACAGGTTGATCCCGCCTCCGCACAGGCCATCCACGAGAACAACGTAAAGAGGGTCATGAGGGCCCTTGAATATTTTCTCACCACGGGTGAAAAGATCTCGGAGCACAACGAGGAACAGAGGGAGAGAAAGAGCCCTTACAATTTTGCCTATTTTGTGCTCACAATGGACAGGAGCATCCTTTACGAGCGGATAGACAAAAGGGTGGACCTCATGATGGAAGAGGGGCTCCTTGATGAGGTGAGGCGCCTTAAGGATATGGGCTGCAGCTCCGACATGGTGTCCATGAAGGGGCTGGGGTACAAAGAGATCATATCTTACCTTGACGGAGAGCATGACCTTGAGGAGGCGGTGAGGATCCTCAAAAGGGACACCAGACATTTCGCCAAGCGCCAGCTCACCTGGTTTCGCAGGGAAAAAGAGGTCACCATGATCGACAAGGGAGACTTTGCCGGGGAAGATGAGATCCTGGAGCATATGTTGTGGTTATTGGGCGAAAAAGGCATTATCTGATACAAATACTTGCATTATGAAGGGCAAGCTGATATAATTAGTCGATTTTGGCATAAAAGAGGTAAAGGCGATGATCTTTAAAGGAGCTTTGCTTAAGATCATGGACCTTCTGGCAATTGTGCCCGATGAGCCATACCTTAAGCTTATGTATTTCTTTCGGATGGGGAAGCCTCTCCATCTGAATCCGCCGGTAAAGTACAGCGAAAAGATCCAGTATCTTAAGATACATGACCACAACCCGGCGTATCCCATGATGTCAGACAAATATGAGGTTAAAAAGTACATTGCCGAAAAGGCGGGGGAACAGTATGTGGTTCCCACTCTGGCAATATGGGACAGGGCCGAGGACATCGATCTTGATGTGCTCCCCGATACCTTCATCATAAAGTGCACCCATGACTCCGGAAGCTACACCGTCATAAAGGACAAGTCCACCGTGGACAGGGCAGCACTGGTGAAAAAGTTTGACGCAGCCGTAAGGCGTAACTTCTACAACAGCAAGCGTGAGTGGTCATATCACGGCATTAAGGGCCGCATCATAGTTGAGGAGCTTCTTCTTTCCAGGGACGAGCAGGGCAACCCCACGGGAGAGCCCATTCCCGAGTATAAGTTCTTTTGCTTCAACGGCGTCCCCAAACTGATACTTACCATCAGCAGGGGCTACAAGGACGAAAACACCACCTACAGGCATTTCTACGACGAGAACTGGAACCTTGTTCCCGTGGGCATAGTGGGGCAGCCTCCCCGCTTGGACGCACAGGAAAAGCCCGCGCAGTTTGAAGAGATGCTGGAGCTTGCGAAGCTGTTTTCAAAGGATATCCCCAGTCTCAGGGTTGATTTTTATCTCGTCGGAGGCAGGGTATATATAGGGGAACTTACCTTCTATCACCAGGGCGGTTTTGAGCCCTTCGTTCCCCCGAAGTACGATGAGATCTTCGGAGAGTATCTCGATGTCTCGGGATATTGACACCCACTGTGCATGATCCGAAGGAGCTTCATTAAGAGAGGAGTGAAAAATGGAACTGATACTTTCGATCGCATTTGGCGCATGGTTCGTCATTTCCGCATTGATCTACGGCTACATGGTTAAGGAGGGAAATAAGGAATGACGGGCTATATCGTAGGCATTATCGTCGCCATGATAATCTTTGTCGCGGTGGGCGTGATCGCCGGTAATTCGGTTAAGGACACTAACGATTATTATGTGGCGGGCAGGCGTTCTCCCGTGATCCTCATAGTGGGATCCCTCATCGCCTCCTTCCTCAGCACCGGCGCCTTCATGGGTGATACCGGCGAGGTATACGGCGGCTTCTTCATGGGCATAGTCGTAGTCGGAATACTTCAGGCGTCGGGCTATGTATATGGAGCCAACCTCTTCGGAAAATACATCCGCAGGGCAAAGGTAAACACCATTCCCGAGTACTTCGGTTCCAGATTTTCATCCAGAAGGCTCAGGATCCTGGCGTCAACCACCCTTCTCTTTGCGGTAACCGCATACATGCTTTCGGCCATGCAGGGAGTTTCCACCCTCATGAGCACCATAACCGGTCTTGAGTACAAGACCTGTGTTATCATAGCATGGCTTTCCTTCACCATATTTACGGTTTACGCAGGTTCCAAGGGCGTGCTCATAACCGATACCATCATGTTCCTTATTTTCCTGGTGGCAGCCCTTATCGGAATTCCCTTCATCATAAACGCAGCCGGCGGATGGAATGATGCCATCACCGCACTTGCAAATTCCACCACACAGCCCGACATCATCGCCTGGACCAATAACCTTGAGTACATGTATCCCAGCGGAGCCATGAACCTGGTATGGGCCATCGTATACGGTATCGTGTGGGCGGTAGTGGTTATGGTAAGCCCCTGGCAGACCAGCCGTTACCTTATGGCAAAGGACGAGCACACGGTCATGAGATCCTCGGTATGGGCCTCCATGGGCGTTGTAACCGTCACCATGGCGCTGTATTTTTCGGCAGCCTTCATTTACAAAGTTAATCCCGATATTGAGGAGGGAAGCACCGCACTTATCTGGGCGGCCATGAACCTCATGCCCATGCTGGTGGGAATAGTGCTGCTGACGGGTATCCTTTCCGCAGGTATATCCTCCGCATCCACCTTCCTTTCACTCATCGGCTCATCCCTTACAAACGACATCCTTGAGATGAAGGCCGGAGCCGATCCTAAAAAACAGCTTCTTTTCTCCAGAGTCGGAATGGGTGCCGCAAGCCTTCTGGTGCTTGCCATCGCCTTCTTCAATCCGCCTCAGATCTTCTGGATCATGTACTTCGGCGGTACGGTCATAGCCTCGGCCTGGGGCGTTGTGGCCATATCCAGTGTGTGGTCCGAAAAGATGAGCGAGAACGGAGCCTTCCTGGGAATGCTCCTGGGCTTTTTGGGCTGCGTCATCACCAAGAGTTACTCGGCCCTCTGCTCGGTTACGCTTCCGATCTACCTTGATCCCTTCTTTGTGGGCGTGGTAATGAGTATCGTGGGTATGCTCATCGGCAATAAGATCACCCCCGCAAGTGAGGATGCAAAGCAGAAGTACAGGGCCATGCATGTACGCCCCGAGTCGGAAAAGGATCCGGCCGAGGAAAAGAAGACACACAATCTTATGTATATCTACCTGGTGTTCGGAGTGCTTTTGGGACTGTTCTTTGTTCTGGGGTATGCACTGCCTTATATGCGCGCTGTAGGTTGAGTTATATCCCTCTGTGGTGTAAAACCGCAGGGGGAATTTTGCTATATAACCTTTTAGGAGGCTTGAAAATGTTTGGATTTTTATTTAACAAAAAGGTACTTACAAGGCTTACAAGGTTCATGATCTGCAGTTTTCTGATGATATACTGCATGGCTTTCACGGTGTATGCGGGAGATCCCGATACCAGGGTAAAGACATATCTGAATCTGAGCGTGGATGATGATATTTACGCAGATGAAAACGGAACGGTTTTTTTTACCGTCTTCGCAGATATTTACGGTGAGACCGGTTATCTGACGGGGGATGTAATTATTTCCTTTGACGGATGTAACTATACTGTTCCGATCATAAACGAAAGCTCTGTATTTATGATAAACGATATTGTGGAACCGGGGGATTACTATATCAAAGCCTGGTTTGGTGGTGATGAAAACTATCAGAACAGTACTGATAGTAAAATGATCACCATTCATCCTCTCAAACAGCCGACATCCATGAGGCTTGATGTTGAAAAGGTAATAATTACCGATGAAAACGGCAAGGCAGAGTTTTACGTGTCCGCCAATGGCTTACCTGAGAATGCCACGGGAAACGTGACCTGCAATATTGCCGGATTTGAATACAAAGGTGAGATCCGTGACGGAGTGGCAAATATACCGGTGTCAGGTAAGTTTGAGCCGGGAAATTACACCGTCGATGCCGAATATAAAGGTGATGATGTATATCTGGGCTGCAGTAACTCCACTATGATCAGCGTGCGCAGAAGTAACCAAACCGTAAGTCCGAGCAATGTGGATGTCATTCCTTCCGATAACGGAAAGGTTACGCCACTTGACGGTATGGTCACAGATCATTTCACCGCCGAGGCAAAATACAAGGGAGAGACCCTGAAGGCCAGTGTGTCCGCCTGCCATTTAAAGGAACTTACCTACAAGGGTAAAAAGATGGATGCAAGGGACGACCTTAAGATGAAGCTGGATCTTTCTCCTCTGATTAAAGCGGTAGGGGGAGATGGCGCCCTTGCAGGAAAAGCGGATGAGATAATCTCCGTTTCCTATGCCCAGAAGAATAACCTGAATGCAAATACCGAGAGCGGTAAGAAGGCCACAATTTATCCCAAACTAAAACTTTCCAAGGCCGGAAAGAGCCTGCTCTCAAAGGAACAGAAGAGTAAGCTGGGTAAGCTTATAAAGGCCTTTAACAAAGCCGCAAAAAAGAATAAGATAGAGTACACCATAAAGCCCAGATCCCTTAAGGAGTGCAAGGTAGAGGTGTTTGCGAAAAAGACGAAGGACGGAAAGCTTGGAGTTAAGAACGGAAAGGTAAAGGGCATAAAGAAGGTGCTGGTGACCCTTCCCGGAGATACCAAGGCGAAAAAGCTGGGTAAGAAGATGTACGATGTCGAGGTTGTGGATGCGGATAAGAGTATCGTGAAGATAAGCGGAAAGAAGAACTTTGGGGAGAGCGCAGAGCTTTCGGTGACTTGGTAAAGATCGTATTTAGCGCGGTTTCAAAATTTTGATAGTAATATGTATCAGCAGATCATGTTGAATGATAAGGGAGGTAATTGAAATGATAAAGGATCAGAACTGCGGATATTGTGTGGGCGGAGAGCCTCTGGCAAAATTCGGTATCAAGATATGCGATCTCAATGTGAGCCAGCTCATTCTCTTTAAGGAGCAGAGCAAAAGAGGCCGCTGCATAGTTGCTTACAAGGATCATGTGAGCGAGATCGTTGACATCAGTGATGAAGAGAGAGACGCATTCTTCGCGGATGTGAACAGAGCCGCAAAGGCTATCCATAAGGTGTTTTCTCCGGACAAGCTGAACTACGGAATGTACGGTGATACGGGATGCCATCTCCATGTACACCTTTGCCCCAAATATAAGGATGGAGATGAGTGGGGCTCAACCTTTACCATGAATCCCGGTAAGGTATTCCTGAGTGATGAAGAGTATGCAAAGATGATCGAGGATATCAAAGCAGCTTTGTGACAGATCGATCTTTATCGGACCAACAGGAAGATGCCTTAACATTGATTGAGCAGGAATGCCGCTCTCCCGGGTGACATTGTTCCTGAAAAAAAGTGATACAGGAAGGGGGTTGACAGCTCCCCCGCTCCTGTGTTATCATACCAAACGTTGCGGGATCATTCCGCAGAACAGGAAAGCAGAGTATCCACTCTCACCCGGCGCACCGCGTCAGTGTCAGCCGGCGTAGATAAAGCCTTCGGATCAACCAATGGTTGTCTTTGATTTTTATCGGTGGATGGTTTGCGCTGTCCACCGTTTCTTTTTTATCCGCGGTGCGGATCATTTTATGGAGGGTAGAACGATTAGCGAATTAATGATCAACGAGCAGATCAGGGACCGTGAGGTGCGACTGATCGGTGAGGACGGAGAGCAGCTTGGCATCATGTCTTCAAGAGAGGCACAGGCACTTGCCGATGAGGCGGGCCTCGACCTTGTAAAGATTGCGCCCCAGGCAAAGCCCCCTGTCTGCAGGATTGTCGATTACGGCAAGTTCAGATACGAGCAGAGCCGTAAACAGAAGGAAGCCAAGAAAAAGCAGAAGACGATCGAGATTAAAGAGATTCGTATGTCTCCCAACATTGATGTCAACGATCTGAACACAAAGGTGGCCGCAGCCAGAAAATTCCTTGAAAAGGGAAACAGGGTTAAGGTCACACTGAGATTCAGGGGACGCGAGATGGCACATATGCAGGCCGGCAAGCACATACTTGACGATTTTGCGGAGGCCCTTGCGGAGGTTGCATCCATTGAAAAGGAACCCAAGGTGGAAGGCAGAAATATGACAATGTTCCTCGTTGAGAAGCGATAGGAACGATTTAGAATGGAGGTTTATCATGCCTAAGATTAAGACAAACAGGTCAGCAGCAAAACGTTTCAAGGTCACCGGAACCGGTAAGCTTAAGAGGAACAAGGCATACAAGCGTCACATCCTCACCAAGAAGACGACTAAGAACAAGAGAAATCTGCGCAAGGCCGTTATTATTGACAGCACGAATGTTAAAGCAATGAAGAAGATCACCCCTTATCTGTGATCGTTTATTCAGTCGTTTATTTGAACAGTAAGAAAGGAGTCATAAGATGGCCAGAATAAAAGGCGGATTAAATGCCAGGAAAAAGCACAACAGAGTATTAAAGCTCGCTAAGGGCTACAGAGGAGCCCGTTCAAAGCAGTACAGAATAGCAAAGCAGTCGGTTATGAGAGCACTGGCTACTGCATACGCAGGACGTAAGCAGAGAAAGCGCCAGATGAGAACCCTCTGGATCGCACGTATCAATGCGGCAGCACGTATCAACGGAATTTCCTACAGCAAGTTCATGTTCGGTCTCAAGCAGGCCGGCGTCGACATCAACAGAAAGATGCTGGCGGAAATGGCAGTCAACGATGCCGAGGGCTTCGCAACATTGGCTGAGCTTGCAAAATCAAAGGCAGTATGATGGCAGACCGCCTGCATAGCAGGCGGTTTTTGTTTAGATTCCGTTCGGATATATGGATATACTGTACATTGTGGTTCCCGCCTACAATGAGGCGGCCAACATCGAAAACCTGATAAATGACTGGTATCCCATAGTTGAAAAGCACAACGGGGACGGGCTCTCCAGGCTGGTGGTCGTAAACGACGGCAGCAAGGATGATACCCTTGAGCTTGCAAGGCAGGCGGCCGCGACCAGGGATAAGCTTGTGGTCCTTGACAAGGAAAACGGCGGCCATGGCGACAGCGTCCTTTTCGGATATGAATACGCCATCGAAAATAAGGCGGATTATATCTTCCAGACGGATTCCGACGGTCAGACCCTTCCCGAAGAGTTTGAGCGATTCTGGGTACGCAGGCGTGATTACAACGGCATAATCGGAAAGCGCCTTGTGAGAGAGGACGGTTTTTCACGCAAGATAGTGGAGGTAGTCCTCTGTATGGTGCTGTGGGTGGTCTTCGGAGTAAAGGTCCCCGATGCGAACGCCCCCTTCCGTCTCATGAAGAGAGAGGCGCTGGCGGGATACATAAAGCTTTTGCCAAAGCATTACAACCTCCCCAATGCGGTGATCACCGCATTGTACGTGTACTTCGGCGACAGGGTGGCTTTCATGCCCATCACCTTCAGACCGCGCCAGGGAGGCAAAAACTCCATAAACATCCGTAAGATCTTTGCCATCGGTATACATGCAGTGCGCGATTTTATCCTTATCAGGCGCAGGGTGGAAAAGACCGGCAGACGTAAATGAATAAAAAGCATATAAACGGATGGCTCAAGCACGCGGATTTCATAATCATCGACGTGCTGGTGATGCAGCTGTCCTTTATAATCGCATATTGGCTTCACGTTGAATTCAAGAACCCGTACAATTCGGAAAACTACGCCTTTCAGGCAGTAGTTCTTTTGGTGAGCCAGCTTGTGGTGATCGCTTTCACCGGAAGCTACGCCGCCATCTTAAGGAGACGCTGGTTTGACGAGATAGTAGCCGTGGTCCGTTATCTTGCAGAGATAATCGTGACCGCCCTGCTGTTCATGTTCATGATCCATTTATCCAGCGTGGCGTCCCGACTTCAGATAGGTTTCACCTCGGTGACCTTCATCATTCTGGATTTCGTTTTCCGGACCCTGAACAAGATAGTGATATTCCGCACCCGATCCTCCAGGGCCGACCGGAAATCCGTGGTGCTCATCACCTCCGAGAGACTGATCCCCGAGGCTATGACAAAGCTTACCAGCGACACGGTGTTCTCGGATTTCACGGTTACGGGCATCGTTATCATGGATCCCATGACCCAGAAGAGCGATGAGCTTCAGGATGCGGTCAGCAGCATTACTGACTGGGATGAGATCGCTCACAGCTTCGAGCGCGAGTACGAGATTCCCGTTCTGCCCCTGTCCGAAGAGGCTGTGGAAGAGATAGGCCACGGCTGGGTTGATGAGATCTTCATACTCCAGCCCGATGACATGTCCTTCCCCGGCAATCTGGTGAGCGACCTCATGGAGATGGGCATAACCGTAAATTATTCCCTCTCGGCCATAAACGACGACAGATGGCCCGGTATGGATGTGCGCAAGCTGGGCAGCTACAAGGTAATAACCAGCTCCATCCACTTTGCCTCCGTGGGCGATCTGGCCATAAAGAGGGGAATGGATGTGGTCGGAGGCATTATAGGCTGTATCATCACAGGCATCATCTTTATCTTTGTGGCACCCATTATCTACATCAAATCCCCGGGCCCCATATTTTTCTCCCAGGAGAGAGTGGGCAGGAACGGCAGGACCTTCCGCATGTACAAGTTCCGCAGTATGTACATGGACGCCGAGGAGAGAAAGGCCGCCCTTATGTCCCAGAACAAGATCGGGGACGGCATGATGTTCAAGATGGACGACGATCCCAGGATCATCGGAAGCGAGAAAAAGGACAAAAAGGGAAGGCCCGCAGGTATCGGAAACTTTATCCGAAAGACTTCTTTGGACGAGTTTCCCCAGTTCTTTAATGTACTCAAGGGTGAGATGAGCATGGTGGGCACCAGGCCACCCACACTTGATGAGTGGCAGAAATACAAGATGAACCACAGAGTCAGGATGAGTATCCGCCCCGGCCTCACGGGTATGTGGCAGGTCAGCGGCAGGAGCGCCATCACCGATTTCAACGAGGTGGTGAAGCTTGACAGGGAATACATAGAGAACTGGAGTGTTTCCCTTGATGTTAAGATAATACTGAAGACCATAGCAGTGGTGTTTATGAGGAGCGGAGCTTTATAAATGCCTGCTTTTTCCGAGGAGATAGAATAGGTAAACCTTGAGATAAAGGATATTGATCATGGAAAAAAATGCAAAGATATACGTAGCCGGTCACAGAGGCATGGTGGGTTCCGCCATCGTCAGAGAGCTTGAAAGACAGGGCTACACAAACATAATAACCAGGACCCACAGCGAGCTTGACCTGTGCAGACAGGATAAGGTGGAGGAGTTCTTCGAAAAGGAAAAGCCGGAGTATGTATTCCTGGCTGCGGCCAAGGTGGGCGGCATCGTCGCAAACGAGAGCGCCCTTGCGGATTTCATGTACGACAACATGGTCCTTGAGATGAACGTGATCCACAGCGCCTTTGTAAACGGCTGCAAAAAGCTTGAATTCCTCGGGTCCTCATGCATATATCCCAGGATGGCGCCCCAGCCCATGCAGGAGAGCTGCCTTCTGACGGGAGAGCTTGAAAAGACCAACGAGGCGTACGCCCTGGCAAAGATCAGCGGCCTTAAGTACTGCGAGTTCCTCAACAGGCAGTACGGCACGGATTACATCTCCGTGATGCCCACCAATCTTTACGGACCCAACGACAATTATCATCCCACCCATTCCCATGTGCTCCCCGCCCTCATAAGACGTTTTCACGAGGCAAAGGAGCAGGGGCTTTCCGAGGTGGTATGCTGGGGCGATGGATCCCCCTTAAGAGAGTTCCTCTATGTGGACGATCTGGCCGAGCTGTGTGTCTTCCTTATGAACAATTACAGCGGCAACGAGACCGTGAACGCAGGCACCGGAAAGGAGCTTACCATTAAGGAGCTCACTGCCCTGGTGGCAAAGGTCATAGGCTATGAGGGCGAGATAAAGTGGGATACCTCAAAGCCCAACGGAACTCCCAGAAAGCTCCTTGACGTGAGCAAGGCAAAGGCTCTGGGATGGAGTGCAAAGACAGAGCTGGAGGAAGGCATCAGGCTTTCCTATCAGGACTTTTTGAATAATCCCATGAGGGCTGAGAGATGATCCATCTGATACAGCCCATGGGGGGCGGCGGAACCAGGTTCGGGAACAAGGGCTTTAATGTGCCCAAGCCCCTGATAATGCTTCAGGGCAGACCCTTTTTCTACTGGGCGGTCCGCTCCGTGACAAAGTTTATGGAGCCTTTGGACATCACCTTTGTGGTGCTCAAAGACCATGTGGAGAGGTTTAATATAGACGACAGGATAAAGGAATACTTCCCCGGGGCGAAGATCACGGTGATACCCGAGGTCCTTCCCGGGGCAGTACTCACCTGTCTGGAAGGCGTAAAAAGCGTGGAGGACGACATGCCTCTGCTTTTTAACGACTGCGACCATGCCTTTGTGTGCAGCGACTTTTACGATTACTGCATGCAGCAGGAGGCGGATGACGGCGCACTCCTTACCTTTAAATCCTCTCTGGACGCATACAGCTATGTGAAGTACGAAAACGGCAGGGCAGTGGGCACCGTTGAAAAACAGGTGGTCAGCGACCGCGCCATCTGCGGGGCTTATTTCTTCAAAAACAGGCAGGTCTTTGAAAAGTATTCCCGCAGCTACCTGGACAACTGCAGCTACAGCGAGTACTTCGTCAGCGGAGTATACAACGAGCTGGCAGCTGATGGAGGCAGCATACGTGTCTTCGGTCTTGATGAGAACATAAGCTTCGGCACTCCCGACGAGTTTGACGAGGCTGAAAAAAACACCGCGCTGAAGGATCTTTTAGATTGAATATAAAATATATCGCTCTGGCCACGGCAGTGATAGCTGCGGCGCATTTTGTAAGGATACTGCGCTGGAGGATGTTCATTGGCGTGTACGAAAAACCGGATACGCGAAATCTTACGCAGGCACTTTCCCTGGGGTACCTGGCAGGATGCATCCTGCCCTTTAAGCTGGGGGATCTTCTGCGTATTTTTTATGCCGGAAAAAGGATGAAGAACGGAAAGACCCTGGCCCTTTCCACCGTGGTGGTGGACAGGTATCTGGACGTGCTCTGCGTGGGAGTGATCTTTGCCGGGCTTTATCTTTCAAACCTGGGAAGCGGACTTTACAGGAGCACCACCATATCCTACATGACCCTGGGAGCCCTTCTCCTTGTGTTTACCGTCTTTGTCTGGTTTTTCAGAGGATATCTGAAACGGGCCGTCAGGGCAGTGGCCGGGATCTTTGCACCCCGTATCGAGGAGAAGCTTCTGAAGATATCCTGGGCCCTTATCTGGAATTTCAAGGACATGCTCTCAAAGCTCAACAAGCCTGTGATGGTGCTTGTGACCCTCTTTATGTGGGCCCTATACATCCTGTCCTACGCATTGTTTGCGGTAGGCGTCGGAGGAGAGGGCTGGGAGAGCGTTTTCACCAGTCTTTTTGCCGGGGGCGCACCCCTTTATTCCCTTGTATCCGTGGCCGGCAGTGCCGAGGGCGAGGATGTGGCAATGATGGCCTTCATGGTCCTGCCCTCCCTTGTGATGCTGCTGATCTCGCTATTAATAAAAAAGCAGGAGGCTCTCCCCGAGCAGACCGGGGATTATCTCCAGCTCTTTCCCCATATCGACGACAACGAGAGACTCAGGTTCCTGGAGAACTATTTTTCCGACGACAACAGGGAGTATCTCTCGGTCTACCTGAAGATCAACCAGAACATATCCATAATCAGGGATTACTCCGCGGGTTCCAATGCCACCACCATGCTGTGCACCGACGGCGTCTCCACCTTCTATCGGAAATATGCCTTCGGCCAGGATGCCCAAAAGCTCTCCGATCAGACGGAATGGATATCATCCCACTCGGGCGTCATACCGCTGCCCGGGATAGTAAGATGCGAGAAGGACAGTCTTTACTGTTACTACGACATGCCCTACGAGAACGGTACCTCCGGATTCTTTGAGTACATCCACTCCATGCCCTTTGAAAACAGCCGGCGGATCCTTTTTGAGATACTGGAGACGCTTGATAAAAAGCTCTATACTAAAAGGCGCAGGGCCACGCATGAGGAGATATCCCTTTACATCGAAAAAAAGGTTACGGCAAACCTGGAGCGGATACGGGGAGCCAGAGCATTGAAGGGCCTGCTTGAGCACAGGGAGCTTGTGATAAACGGAAGGACTTATAATAACCTTTCCTTTTACGAGGACATGCTCTCAAAGGAAAAACTGACAGGGTGTTTTGAGGGTGATGAGTGCTGTGATATCCACGGTGATCTGACGGTGGAGAACATAGTGTGCCGCAGGGCGGGAGAGACGGATGATTACTACCTGATCGATCCCAACGGCGGCAATATCCTTGAGTCTCCCCTTCTTGATATAGCAAAGCTGTTGCAGTCCTTCCACGGAGGCTATGAGTTCATCATGGCGGTGAAGTCGGTCCGGGTGGAGGGAAACCGCATAGACTTCATGTATACGGGCAGCGCGGCCTATGAATCCATGCTCAGATCACTGTCGGAGTATATGGAAGAGCGCTTTGACAAAGAGCAGATAAAGAGGATATATTTACATGAGACGGTGCACTGGCTCAGACTAATGCCCTATAAGCTGGCAAGGAGCGAGACGGCCGCGGCATTCTTTGCGGCAATGCTCATGGCGCTCAGTGATGTCTCTGAAAAAGTGTGCGATTGAACGGAGCTTCAGGAAAGGATCGATCATGAATAAAACACTGCTTTTTATACCCATGTACAACTGCGAGAAACAGATACCCAGGGTACTTTCACAGCTTGACGAAAACGTGTGCCGCTACATCCACGAGGTGATCATCGTAAACAACCGGAGCACCGACGGATCTGAAAAGGCGGCCCTCACATATCTGAAGGCGCATCCCCTTCCCATAAAGGCAGGGGTACTTCGCAACGATGAGAATTATTCTCTGGGAGGCTCCCATAAGGTGGCCTTCGACTACGCGATAAAAGAGGGCTTTGACTACGTGATAGTCCTCCACGGAGACGACCAGGGAGACATCCACGACCTGATCCCTTATCTCAAAAACAAAAAGGCCTATAAATTTGATTCCTTCCTGGGAGGCCGCTTTGAGAGGGATTCCGTCCTGGTGAACTATTCATCCTTCAGGGTCTTTGGTAACCACCTTTTCAACATCTTCATGACCTTCATGCTCAACAGGCGTATAGGGGATCTTGGATCCGGGCTCAACATGTACAGGGTGGAATACCTCCGCCCCGGATTTTACAGAAGCTTTACCGACACCCTGAGCTTTAACGTATACATGCTGATCTACGGGGTATACTCAAAGTCAAAGTTCAGGTTCTTCCCCCTTTCCTGGAGGGAGGACGACCAGGTCAGCAACGCGAAGTTCGTAAAACAGGCCCTTGAGATAGCGGGGATAACCTTCAGCTATTTCTTTAAGCGGGGAAAAGCCTTTGACACAGGCGGCCCGGCAAAGGAATACACCTTTAAAAGGATAGAGTGCGATGAGTAAGAAATACCTTGCCATATTCGATCTGGACGGCACTCTTTTTGACACCGGGGATGTAAACTATCACGCCTACAAACAGGCCCTTGAAGAAGAGGGCGTGGGCCTTACCAGAGAGGATTATCTGGATAAATACAACGGCCGCCACTACACGGATTTTCTTCCGGAGATCCTTCCGGATAATGAGACGGTGTAGCGGGTTCATGAGAGGAAAAAGCTGCTTTACACCGAAAACCTTTTCAGGGCAAAGGAGAACCTCCATCTCTTTAACATGATCGAGGCCCTTTCCCCCGACTACCACATAGCCCTGGTGACCACGGCGAACAAAAAAAACGCAACCGAGATCCTTGAGAATTTCGGTCGCGCGGATACATTTGAATATATACTCACCGGAGAGGACCTGACAAAGGTCAAACCGGATCCGGCAGGCTTTTTAATGGCCATGGAGCATTTCGGCGTGAGCGCCGAAAACACCGTGATCTATGAAGACTCCGCCACGGGACTTGCCGCAGCCATGGCCAGCGGTGCGGCGGTGATGGCGGTAAAGTTTTTTTAGAACTCCTTGATGGTGAGGTCGTCGCTGTCCTCAGTGTTTTCGATGGAGCGGATCTGCAGATAGTAAGAGTAATCCGCACTTACGTTGACACAGACTCTGTCACCCATCTTTTTGCCGATGAGAGCCTGCCCTATAGGTGATTCGATGGACACAAGGTTCCTGGTGGAATCGCCGCGGATCGAGGTGACGATGCGGTAGGTCTCTTCGCAGTCGTCCTCTTCGAAATAGACGGTGACGGTGTTGTTTATGCCCACCTCGTCATCGGCGGAGGAATCGTCCACCACCATGGCGTTTTTCAGAAGTCTTTCCAGATATCTGATGCGGCTTTCGTTTTTGTTCTTGAAACGCTTTGCCTCATGGTATTCGAAGTTTTCGGAAAGGTCGCCCTGAGCTCTGGTGACCTTGACCTCCTCTATGGCCTGGGGGCGGATCACGAACTTGCGCTCATCGATCTCGGCCTGTATTTTTTCAATGTCTCCTTTGGTAAGTCTTTCTCCCATTTCTTTCCTCCGTTCAGGTATTGAACATAATATTACTCCAATTACTAATATATTTGCAAGTACAACTTAAAGTGTGGTATAATAGCATGATTTATGCCTACGGGTCATTTTTGCCCGTGCGGAAAGTGTATTGAAATGCAGACCGACATACTTGAATATCTTGAAAAGAGTGCCGAAAGATGCCCCGAAAAAACTGCTTTCGCGGACGAGGTTTCATCCCTCACCTACGGACAGCTTAAAGAGCTCGCACAGCGGGCCGGCACCTATATCGAAAACACACTTGGCGGTGACAGAAGGCCCGTAATGGTCCTCATGAAAAAGTCACCGGAAAACCTGGCCGCATTTTTCGCGGTGCTCTCATCCGGCAGGGCCTACGTGCCTCTGGATTGCGAGATGCCGCCTGCCAGGGCAGGGCTCATAAAGGGAAATCTCATGCCCGCAGCGGTGATCACGGGAGAGGGCCTGTCCGAAAGAGCCACGGAGCTTTTCGGAGATGACATAAGGCTCATAGACTGGGAAGAGGCTGCAAAAAGCGATGCGGACAGCGCCGTCCTTGAAAGGGTCGCCGCAGGGCATCTTGACACGGATCCCGCCTACATCCTTTACACCTCCGGCTCCACGGGAGTTCCCAAGGGAGTGGTGGTGAGCCACAGGAGCCTCATAGATTACGTGGACAACTTCTGTGAGGGCGTCGATGTAAAGTCCGACGAAGTTATAGCCTCCCAGGCACCCTTTTACTTTGACGCTTCACTGATCGACATATACTGCACCCTGAAAATGGGGGGGACTCTGCATATAGTTCCCCTGCCGCTTTTTTCCCAGCCCATAAAGCTGCTGGAGTTCTTGAAGGAGCGGAGCGTCACCATGATACGCTGGGTGCCCTCGGCCATGGGCATAGTATCCACCTTCAGGGCTTTGGATTCTCTGCGGCCCGAGAGCCTGAGGCTCATAATCTTCGGAGCGGAGTCCATGCCCGTAAAGTGCTTTGATTACTGGAGGGCTCATTACCCTGATTCAAGGTTCGTTCAGATCTACGGCCCCACCGAGATCACGGGTATATGCACCTACTACGAGGTACCCGCGGACAGGCCCGCAGGCGAGGTTATCCCCATAGGCAGGGCCATCGCCAACAGCGGAGTTTTCCTGCTTGACGAAAATGACCGGCTCATCGCCGAGAGTGATGCAGGCGTCACCGGCGAGATCTGCGTGAAGGGAAGCTGCCTGGCTCACGGCTACTACAACGACTTTGAGCGCACAAGGGCGGTGTTCGTTCAGAACCCCCTGAACAGCCTTTATCCCGAGCTCATATACAGGACAGGCGATCTGGCGTACTACAACGAAAAGGGAGACCTGGTATTTGCTTCCCGCAAGGACTTCCAGATCAAACACATGGGCCACAGGATAGAGCTTGGCGAGATAGAAGCCGCCGCACTTTCCGTGGAGGGCGTGAACTCGGCGGTGTGCTTTTTTGACACAGTTAAAAACAGGATCCACATGGCGTATGTTTCCGAAGGGTTAGGGGACAGCGAGCTCATCGAAGCTCTGAAACAGAAGGTTCCCAGATACATGATACCCAACGTGTTCCACAGGATGGACAGTATACCCATGACTCCGTCGGGAAAGGCGGACAGGGTCAGACTTAAGGAGGAATATATATGAAAGACAGAGTGATCGAGATCCTTGAGACAATGCATCCCGGAGTTGATTACGAGGTAGAGACCGGACTGATCGACGACAGGATCCTCGACTCCTTTGACGTGGTTTCCCTTGTGGGTGAACTGATGGACGAGTTTGATGTCCAGATCCTTGCGGAGCACATGACTCCCGAGAATTTCAACTCCGCTGAGTCCATTGCCCAGCTGATAGAGAGCCTGGAAGACTGATGAGCTATACCAGCCTGGCGTTTGCGGCTTTTACCCTGGGGGCGCTGATCATATACTACCTGATGCCCTCAAGGTTCCGGTACCTTGTGCTCCTGGCGTTCAGCTATGCCTTTTACATCATCACCTGCGGAAAGTATGTGATCTATATTCTGGTCACCACCTGTTCCACCTATATTGCCACCCGCTTCATGGGGGGCATATACCGAAGGCAGAAGGAATACCTGGCCGAAAACAAAGAGACTCTTACGAGAGACGAAAAAAAACAGTATAAGGAAAAGTCAAAGTCCGGGGCCCGGCGGATCATGGTCCTCACCCTTCTTTTGAACTTCGGAGTGCTGGGAGTGCTGAAGTATGCGGATTTCACCATCGCAAACATCAACATGCTCAGGCTCACCCTCTTTAACTCCACGGGTTTTCTGGGATTTTTAAACCCGGTGCTTCCTCTGGGCATAAGCTTTTACACCTTTCAGTCCATGGGTTACGTCATAGACGTATACTTCGGCAGGTATGAGGCCGAAAAAAATCCCTTTAAACTGGCGCTCTATGTGAGCTACTTTCCCCAGATCATACAGGGGCCCATCAGCAGGTTCAACGAGCTTTCAAAGACCCTCTTTGCGGGAGCGGCTTTTAACTCCGAGAGCTTCTGCATCGGCCTTTACAGGATACTCTGGGGCCTGTTCAAAAAACTGGTGGTGGCTGACAGGCTGGCGGCCTACGTTGACGGAGCCGTAAACCATTACACCGAGGCCGGAGGCACCTACCTTCTGCTGGCGGTATTTTTCTACTCGATGCAGATATACGGAGATTTCTCCGGAGGCATAGACATCACCATTGGCGTGTCAAAGCTCTTCGGAGTCAGTGTCGCCGAAAACTTCGACCGACCCTTCTTCAGTAAGTCGGTGGCGGAGTACTGGAGGCGCTGGCACATTACCCTGGGCACCTGGTTCAAGGATTACATCTTTTATCCCATCACGGTGTCAAAGCGTGTGCTTGAGCTTTCAAAAAAGAGCCGTGAAAAGATTGGCGAGGGCTTCGGAAAGAGGCTTCCCATATACCTTGCAATGTTCACCGTCTGGTTTGCCACGGGACTGTGGCATGGCGCCGAGTGGCGCTATGTGGTGTGGGGACTTCTGAACTTTGTGATCCTCACCTTTTCCACCGAGGCCAAGCCACTTTACGACAGGCTCAACGGCCTTCTGAAGTGGGAGGGCAGCTTTGCCCACAGATGCTTTGCGGTGTTCAGGACATTCTGGATCATGAGCTTTCTGAGGGTGTTCGATCTCTCCTCCGGGGGAGTAAAGATGGCCCTTGTCATCATAAAGAAGTCGCTGACGGATATCTGTCCTCTGACTCTTGAGAACATCGAACTTTTGGGCCTCGACCGGCAGGAGCTCACCGTGGGCTGCATAGGCATCCTGATCATGCTGATCTACAGCCTGAGGCAGAGAAAGGGCAGCATCGAGGAGGCGATCCTTAAGCTTCCCATTGCAGCCAGATGGGGCTTCACCGCCCTGGCCTGCATGGCAGTGGTAATATTCGGAAGCTACGGAATGGGATATAACGCAAGGGATTTCATCTACCTGCAGTTTTGATATGAAAAAGTTACCGAGGTTTATCGCGGCAGCCGCTCTGGCCATTTTGTTGACGGTGCTGCTTGACCATATATTCATACCTAAGTACATAAGCGAAAATCAGGACGGGAGCATAACCCGGGAGTTTTACATACAGGCCGACAGGCCGGAGGTCATTTTCCTGGGGGCATCAACGGTGCACTATTGCATAAGCCCCGACTACCTGTACAAATGCAGCGGCATCACCTCCTACGACAGGTCAAACGCCTCACAGACCCTGTGGCAGAGCTACTATCTGCTGAAGGACACCCTGACGGTTTCGAAGCCCAAACTGGTGGCTTTGGATGTGAGCTTTCTGAAAAACGGGGAGGAGTTCATCGAGGAGCCTTCCAACCGCAAGGTGATAGAGCACATGAGAGACCCGGTCTCAAAGCTGGGAGCGGTGCTTTCCTCGGCCGGGGATTTTGAACAGCCTGCCGGCTATTTCATCCCCGTCCTCCGCTATCATTCCCGGTGGAAGGACCTTAAGGAAGAGGACTTCAGATATGCCTTTAACGCTCCCTGCGTTACCTACGACGGGTACCTTATGGACTCGTCCATACCGGAGGAGCAGCACATATACGAGCCGGAGCCCATCGACGATCCGTCCTTTGCCCCCAAGGCCGAGGAATATCTGGACAGGATCATTGAGCTCTGCAAAAATGAGGGGATAGAGCTTCTGCTTATGAAGACCCCCACCTTTGTGAACAGCTGGCATACCGAGTACGATGAGGCCCTTGAAAAAAAGGCCGGCAGTAACGGTATCCGCTACATCAATTTTTCGCCCCTGGCAGATGAGATGGGCATAAGGGTGCGCACCGATTACATAGACGACGGCGAGCACATGAACATCTCCGGGGCACATAAATTTACGGAGTATCTGGGAGAGTACATAAACAATAATTACGCACCGGCATCCGATGAAGATGAGGTGCTGAAGAAGAAATGGAGTGAAAAGCTCGGCGCATACGAAAAAGCGGCTGCGGAAGGTATGGCCGCCTGGGAAAAGGCATATGAGAAGTATGCCGACGGCGCAGAGTAAGGTTTGTAAAATGGATTCAGAGAGCAGAAAGATATCCCTTGAGAGAGCTGCGGTGCTCAAAGCAGAGACCTGCGGTTTTACGGAATTTAAGAAGACTTACTACGAGGACAAAAAAGAGAGGGACAAAAGGAGACAGGCTAAAAAGGAAAGCCTGCTTGAGATGCTGGGCGGCACCGAGAGCGACTG
>JAFYEL010000011.1 GCA_017544285.1 Lachnospiraceae bacterium
CGATGAGGCAAAGGAAGAGGACAGGGACGGCGATACAGCCACAGAGGTACACATGATAAACCTCTCCGGCGGTACCGATCCTGTGACCCTGGATGCGGCGCATCCCGACAATTCAGATGCGGCACACTTTGATGCCGAAAACGGAGTCCTCACCCTGAAGAGAGGGTTATCCGAAAACAGCACGGTCCCCCTGCTTTATCGCAAATATAACTCAAGTACAGATATCCTGTACGCAGCAATTTACGCCAAAGGCGACCTGACGATCGTTCTCGACTGCGGCAGCAAGGACAGTCCCGCCGAATTCTACGGGACCTGCAATAATACCAACACTTTAGCTGCTATTTACGGAATATATGTAACCGGTGACCTTACCATGGAAAATGCCGAGGGCAGGGACGGATACGCAAGGTTTTCCGTACCTGAGGGCCTGACCTGCAGTAAGTCAGTAGGCATACACGGAGGTGGTTACCTGATGCTGTATACGATCTCAGGGAGACTTCTTGTGGAGGGCGTGGCAGGCACATATTCAGGTACCGCTGAGTCCACGGGAGTAGAATCAGATCGTCTTATGCAGGTAACTAGGGCTACACTGTCCGGAAGGGCCGGAGATGTAGTCGCCAGCGTATACAATAATCTCAGTACAGGTATAAAGACAAATACTACTGATGGCGATATCATAGTTGAAGATGGTGGAGTTTTAGAGGGAAGAGGTGGTGCCGGAAGTAAAAGCATCGGTGTAAAAAGCGCTAGAAATATTACCGTAAGAGTGGGCGGCACTCTTACGGGATATGGGGCCGCTGCCGCGGATGAGAGCATGGGAGTAAGGGCCGGAAGAAGTATAACCGTAGCAGGCACCATGAAAGGAGAGGCTGACTCCGCCAAATCAAGCATTGGCGTCAGTGCCTATGCCGGAAGTATCGCGGTGTCCGGTACCCTGACGGGCATAGGAGGCTCATCTGATCAGGATGTTACCGAGAGCATCGGAGTCAGTGGAGGGGATTCGTATTACGGTGGTATCACTGTAAATAAAGATGCTAAGCTCACCGGCAGAGGGGGCAACCTGACCGGAGATACCGGAAGCAGCTATGGCATAGAAGTAAAAGGAAACAAAGATCTGTCTCTGGGAGCACAATCTGAGGTGACCGCTGCCGGAGGCGATGCCCCGGGGGAGAGCATAGGGGCAAAGATATCGGGCGGATACAGTGCCGCAGCCGATGCCACCTTGACTGCAACCCATGGAACTGCGGCCACAACGTACAATGCCTTAAGCGGAGACAGCGAACTTAAATTCTCATTTACCGCAGGCGAGTACAGCATCTTCCCCTACGCCACCGCGGGGGGAGTTGCCTTTGAATCCGTAAAGGCACACGGTACGGAAGAGGGCATGGGCCTTGATAATGCCGCACTTTATATTGCGCTTAATGGCGGTGCGGGAAAGAGTGTGGAATACGGCTATGGAACAGAAGTCGAACTGTCAGAGCTGCTGGGAACGGCGCTTTACAACACAGGCGACTCCCTTAACAAACGGTTTACCTTCCACGCTGTGGACAGTGCCGAGGCAAAGGAGTTTTACGAGGGGAAGAGGACCTTTGATAAGATCACAAAGTATCCCCTGACTACCAAGGTTTCCATGACGGGGAACCGTGAATACAGCCTTCTGATAACACCGGCCGAAAAGAATATGTGGATGTATAAGGACGGTGCCAGGATCGGCGGTAAAAACAACAGCTTTTCCCTTGAAAAGGGAAAAAGCACGACGGCTGCTTACGTGCTTCCCTGGGGAATCGCGGAAGATGACCTTGTCTTTGTCGCCTTTGACGTTGAAAGCCTTGATCAGAGCGATCTGGTGGCAGGACTGATGCAGGGCTTTAAGGATGACAGGATAAGGCTGACTAAGGAGGACGGCGTCCTTACCGTGGAGGGAGTTTCCGACGGCTATGCCGTTACCTTTGCGATCTCCAAAGCAGACTACGAAAAGTACAAGGGAAAGACACTTGATTCTGCTGCTGCCACTTCCCTGGCAGGGGCAGGTTATCAGGGGTCCAATATCTTTTTTGCCGTTGCCGGCATGAAGCAGTATTATGTGGATGCCAACGGCGGAAGGTTTATCACCGCGGAAAACTTCAAAAAATTCAAAGACAGCAACGGGATAGACTTCGATGACGTATATGAGACCGGCGTTACGAGTATAACCTTCAGCGCTCCCGCGGGATCTACCTGGGGCACGATGGCCAATGCTATGTTTGACGCGTTTAAAGCCGGCGATTATCTGAGCGGCAGTGATGTCATCGTGTTTAAGGACGGATGCGTACCGGACCAGAATATACAGGTGCTACTGCACCCGGGAGAAAAAACGGATTCCGATACTGCCATTAAGGATAAGATGAAAACCGTTTTTCCGGCAGATAAGGATACAGTGTATATCTGCTGGAAGAAGGGGGCCGACGCCTCCGTGACATTTGACGGAAACGGCGGCGTGATCAACTTTGACGGCGACGTGCATGCCACTACCACCGACAACGGAGCCACCTATACCTATTCCGCTCCCCGCTGCACGCGCTTTACCCTTCCCACTGCCTCCAGGGATGGCTCCAGACTTATGGGCTGGTCAGTAAGCGGAATTACAAGAGAGGCCGGTGAAGGGGATGTGGTTGGAGAGTCAGGCCTGGTTTATACTGCAGTGTGGAAAAACGAGATAAGCAGGGTGGATCTTTCTTCCACAAGTCTTCCGACAAGCATAGGCGAGGGCGCTGCTCCCGGCGCCTCGGACATAACAGTCACATCATCCACCACCGGTATGACGGCGAAGTTTAAAAGATTTGTAACAACTCCCGGATCCGACGGTTCCTGCAGTTATTTTGATAATAATTCGTCCTACTATGCGGAGTTCGAACTTGGCTATAACCAGAGCGACTATTATGTGGACCGCAGAACCCTGGAGGTTTATCTCAACGAAGAAAAGCTCATTGTCATGAATGACACCGACGATAACCCCAGCAGTCCTCAATGTCAGATCACAGCCTATAAGAAGTACACCATAGGAAAGCCGGACACCTTTACCCTGACCTTTGACACCTGCGGTAAGGGAGAGCTTCCCGCATTTGCCAAAAACGGATTCACCTTTGAAGCCGGCAGCACCATACTTTCAGTCATGAATCCCGCCCAGGCAAACGAGCTGTTTGAGTGGTTGCAATGCGAGACCGCCGACGGACGCTACACCTGTGCCTGGTATCCCAACAAGGCCTTCAGAAGGGCTGAAAGGGTAAATATATCCGACAACGATCCGATCAAAGGCGTCTATGATGATGTGGTTCTGTACGCCGACTGGACGAAAATGCAGGCCGTGAGCTACGGTGAGATAAACTTCCCCGTGCCCAAGGCGGGCATGTCCCTCGGATCGGGTACTGAGGATTACAAAACGTCATGGATGGAGGGGCACGCCGATGCGATAGAGTGGTATCTCGGCGGTATCTACACGGATGAGGCCATGACGACGGCCCTGCCCGATAATTCTGTATTTGATCTGGGTGCCACCTACTATGCCAGGTTTGATATCCAGACCTACCTGAACACCGAAAATATAGAGAGAGGATACTATCTTGACGGAAGTAATCCCCCGGAGATCAGGGTAAACGGGGAAACTGTTCCGGTAACGGTTAAAAAAGGAGTAAACTCCGTTGACGCTTATGATGAATTCTCTGTGGTCTGTGCCTTTACCCCGAAAAAGGAGAGCACCCTGACCCTTACACTGGATTACAATTATCCCGACGGAACCCAAAAGACCCATACCATCACAGGCATTCCCGTAGGTACTCCACTTACGAAGTACTCTACGATCCCTCTTGCTGATGCTATTTGTTTAACTGAGGCCGAAAGCGGAATGACTTATGAGAGATATCTGCAGCTAAGTAAAGAGTATGACATGCCGGCGGGAGAGGAATTTTATAAGAAGCATGCCATGGACATCCCCAAGATGGAGGGGTATAAATTCGATGTATTGGGCCGTAAGAGGTCCTATTCAAGCGGTGATGAGAAGGCCGACGACACCTCCAATCTTTCAACCACAGTGTTAACGGTAGACACTACTTTGTATGTACAGTGGAAGAAGCCGGTGGAAAGCGTTCTGCTGAGGAAATTCAGTGCGCCCGAATGCGAGGAAGCAAATGACGAGCGCTATGATGATAACAGTAATTATGGCGTGGAATTCGATGTCGGCGACGGCATACTGGCCGAATATGACTGGTATGAAAAAGAAAGCAATGGAACCATGGTCGAGTATCCCTATTACACCGGGTTCCCCTCAGATGTTTTCTACCTTCGTATTCTGATGAGGCTCGAGGGCGGACTGTACTTTGACCGCTATCTGACCAAGGATACAAAGCTCAGGTATAACGGTGAGGACATCACCGGCGAGTGGGATCAGGGTCAGGAAAGCCTGACCTATTACGTGCCTGCTATGGTGGAGCATCTCATTCCCGAAAACGGCATCACCACCTCGAATGAAATTCCGGCTACCTGTGAGGAGGAGGGCTCCTATGACGAGGTGCGAAACTTTACCTGCGAAAGATGCCACATTAATGTGAATACCGAGAAGACACACGTTGTAGTTCCTCCGCTTCGTCACGAACTTCTGAAGAATAAGCGGGTGGAGCCTACTAAGACTGCGGCCGGAAGAATAGAGCACTGGGAGTGCAAAAACTGCTATGCTCTCTTTGCGGATGGATATGCCCTGAACCGGATCACAAAGGAGCAGACTGTTATACCTGCCCTTGGAGAGACACCCGGCCCCGGTCCCGATCCCGAACCCGGACCTCACGGCGGCACGGAGGTACAGGCCGTTACGCTTAGCGCCAACGAGATCACCATAAGGATCGGTGACAGGGTTCTGCTGGAGTCCGCGGTGACTCCCGACGAAGCTTATGACAAGAGCCTTACATGGGAGAGCAGTAATGAAAAAGCCGCCACCGTGGATGAAAACGGAAACCTTACCGGCGTGTGGGCAGGCGAGGCTACCGTGACTGCAACCACTTCAAACGGAAAGAGCGCAAAGTGCGTTGTCACCGTGGCGGAGGCCTTTGCCGGAGATGATGAAGACAACGTAAGGATGTCCCCCGAGGATATCAGAAATTACGTCCTTCCGGAGAAGGTGTCGGTTCCCGTGGGCCCTGTGAGTGTTACGATGAAGGACTGGAGCGCTGCAGTTTCCCTGTCTGTCAACTACATAAATGCTGCCACCTACACCGGAAAGCCCATAAAGCCCGATGTGCTGGAGGCAGCTGTCGATACGTCGCAGATAACGGCGGCTCTGGGACTTAAGGAGACAAACGGACTGATCAAAACCGGCTTTAAGTGCAAATTCAATACAAAGGTCGGAAAGGATACCGCAAGCTTCTATCCGGTGCTCAGCGTTGACAAGAAGGTTCAGAGGTCTCTGGGGCTTCAGCGTGCGGAAAAGAAAAAGCTTGCAAAGATGATAAAGGCGGTGAACAAGGTTCTTAAAAAGACCGCCTGCAAGTTCTCCATAAACAAGGCGTCTGTCATGGATCTGCCGCTTCTGGAGGTTCATGCGAAGCTTAAGGACGGAAAGCTGAAGCTCAAGAAGGACAAGATCGCCGGAGCAAAGGTAAAGGTTAAGTTCAGCGAGCTTGATAAAAAGGCTAAAAAGCTTTCGGCCAAGGCAGGCTATGACCTTCAGGTAAAGGATGCGGATACCTGCAGGGTAAGGGTCGTAGGAAAGACGAATCTTACGGGATACAGGACCGTTATTGCAACGAAGTAGAGGAAGAAGGCTGAGCCTTTGGAATTTTGGAGATAACACATGGAGAAACTGGTCTGGAAATCTCCGACCATAGAAGAACTTAAGGACTTCGGGACGCTCCCCTTCAAGGGGAGCGATACCTCCCGGGTCAATCTTTTTCTGCTCAGGAGAAAGTATAAGCTGGAAATAGCGGTGGCGGAAGGCGTACTCTTCCGCCGCTATCACGGTAAGGGGCAAAACCGGCAGGGCTACGGCTTTCCGCTGTCGGCCGGGGCTCCGGACTATGAAAAGGTTTTTAACCTGCTGAAACAGGATGCCGGGGAGCGTGGGTCACTTGACTTCTGTCTCTGCGATGAGGAGCAGAAGGGGATAGTGTCGGAGTATTTTGACATCGAGTGGCAGTCCGAGATCGGAGATAACGACTATATCTACGAGGGTGAGAAATGGGTCGGCCTCTCGGGGAAAAAATACGAACACCTGAGGAACCGCATGAACCGTTTCAACCGCATGTACGAAGAGGTGACCTATCATCCCATAGACAGTCCCGAGCGCCTGCGTGATGCCATGGCGGTGTCCGATATCTGGCAGGAAGAGCACGTGAACAACGAGATGCCCTGGGAGGATCTTGAGGAAGAGCACAGGAGTATCACCGAGGCTGCGGATCACTGGCAGGAGCTGGGCATGACAGGTGGAGTGCTTTATGTGGAAGGCTCACCCGTTGCCATGACCATGGCTTCTTTTCTTTCCAATGACTGCGTGGATTTTCACTTTGATAAGGCTGTGGGAGACTTTGCCGCTGCGGGAGCTACCATAGTTTCCCGCCGGAATTTTGCCCTGGCGGATATAGCAAAGGGGCGGCCTTATTTTAATCTGGAAGAGGATATGAACATTCCGGGGCTGCGCCAGTCCAAGGAAACCTATCGTCCCCTTATGAAGCGCGCAAAGTATTACGGAGGTGCCATATAATGCTTGAGGAGGTTCTTACCCCCGAAGATTGTAAAAAATGCGGATTTTGCTGTTCCTTTCGACGTCAGAGCCTGAATCTGACGCCTTTGTTTGCAAAGGAGACCCTTAAGGAGATTGGCAGGCTTTACCCCGAAGCAAGGTTCAGGACCCTGCCCGCCGGCAGTGTGACCATAGATATTTCCGACAGGTATGATACCGATGAGCGCGAGGAGGAGGCACTCTGCCCCTTTAACCAAACGGGCTGCGTTCTGCCGGATGACCTGAAGCCCTTCGACTGCAAGCTGTGGCCCTTCAGGCTTATGAAGGGGGAGGAGGGGCTTTTGCTGGCCCTTGTTCCCACCTGTCCCTATATAAAGAAAGACGATATGTCAAAGCTGAAAAAAGCGGCCGAAGAGGCCGCTGAGAAAGCTATGGAGTATGCAAAGGATCACCCTGAGATCGTGATAGAGTACAGGGATGATTACGAGGTGATCCTTGATCTTAAGTAATGAGCATCACCGCCGGTCGCGGTCGATGAACTCCAGGGATATCACCGCTATACCCGAATAAACGAAGATATAGAGGATCAGAAATCCCCAGCATTTCTTTACATTGTCAGGAGAAAAGTCATATTTTGCATTCTGATTCTGAGTGCCGCTCCATTTGAGGAGCTCATCCTGCATGTTCTGTTCTTTGATAGTGTTAAGCGCCTGTGACACGGGCTTCAGACCGTCGTATTCCACGTTTTCCATCTTTACCATGGTATTCCACAGGGTGACCATGGGAAGGGAGTTGTAATCTCCCTGAGAACACAGGGCGGTGAGTCCCCACTTGGCGATGGTAAAGTTTGTGACCTTCAGAGCCGAACCGGAGAGAGAGAAGAAGCCTCCGGAGAACACCAGCTGAAAGATCAGCAGGAAGGGCATGACGGTCATGGCTGCGGTGGTGGTGTGCACAAAGGCGGAAACCATGAGAGCCATCATATCCGCACAGTAGGTTATGAGGAAGAGTGTGATCCCAAGGTCGATCACGGAGTTTGAGAAAAACATGCTCCTGGCCGGGAAGGTTACCCTGGCAATGTGGCACACCCAGAGTGTTATGACAGTCTGGCACAGGCAGAGAAAAGCCTGATATATCATGTGGGCAGCGACGTATGCGGTGATATGCAGCCCGCTTCTGTGCTCCCTCTTTATGATGGGACGCTCCCTTACTATCACCTGGATAGAGTTAAAAAATCCGTTCCATATGCATATGCACGCCATTGCAAAGGAACCCATCAGGGTGCCTTCCATTGTTTTGAAAAGATTTGCCCCGACCACAAAACATACAAGTCCTGCGATGACAGCAGACATGGGAAGTACCTTCCAGTCGTTCTGGAATACCAGCATTCTGAAAAGTTTTCCGAGATATATCAATGTCTGGGACACACGGCCCTGATGTCTGATCTTTGCGTTTTTTTCTGCCATGATCATCACCCTGCCTTTCTCTTTGTGTCTTTTTTTAGCGCTTTGGCACATTTCATAATAAATTCATCAGCCCGGCCTTCGCCGCCCTCTTCCTTTTGATTGATGGAGAGAAGTATCTCTTCCATGGTGTCCTTGCGGAAGAACTTGCGGGCGTTTTCAACCGACCCATAGTAGGCAAGGCGCCCGGTACGTGAGGAATCCTTGGCCAGGACTATCACGTCGTCGAAGAGGTCGATGACGCGGTCCGGTGTGTGGGTGATGACTATGACTATCTTTCCGGTATCGGCTATGGAACGGAGCTTTTTGAAAAGCCCCTTTGCCACCACGCCGTCGAGGCCGGAATCCGGCTCGTCCAGAATAAAGAGGGTGGGGTTGGAGATATACTCCATGGCTATGGAAAGGCGCTTGCGCTGTCCGCCGGAAAGCTTGTCAACCAGGGAGTTTTTAATGGCCGCAAGACCGAACTCGTCAAGTACGGCCTGGACCCTTTTGCGCCTTTCGGTGAATGAAACGTCTGCGGGAAGCCGCATCATGGCTGCGTCGGAGAGTGTAAGTAACACGGTGTCGGAACCCCGCATCAGATCCTGCTGGGGCACAAAGCCCACGTCGTATTTTACCTTTTCGTAATCTTTGTAAAGATCGTTTTCACGAAGCTGTATGGAGGCGTTTGCCTTTTCATATCCGGTGACCGCATTTAAAAATGTGGTCTTGCCGGCGCCGGAGCCGCCCAGGAGAAGCACCATATGTCCTTTGGGGATGGTCATGTGGATGTCCTTAAGCAGGGCCTTTTTTCGGAAGAAATCCGTGACGGTCCTGTCTGTGATGTTAACCGTAAGACCGTCGGCGATGTCCTGAAGGTGAGCATCCGAACTCTCCACGGTCATCTCTTTAAGTCCCATCTTTTTGAGAGGCTGGAACTTGCTGCTAAGGCCCCAGTACAAAGTAGTGGGGGTTTCAAATAAGATGAACATAAACAGCCATCTTTTCCTGCGGCCGAAGATCTGGATCAGGCCCAGGATAATGCGGATGGAATATACGAGCTGACCGATCATACAGCTGAGCATCAGAACCCCAAGAAGTGCATAGCTCAGGGATTCGGGATCAAAGAAGTATCTTGCCAGGCGGATAAGCGCTGAGGCAAGTGTCAGGATGGTGTAGATCCTGGCCTCATATTCCCTGTCCGCGCAGACGCCCAGCTTATATTCCCTTACCAGGGGGACGAATGCCCATTTCTTATTTACTGCGCATTTTTCAAAGATTTTGTAATAGCCGAAAGAGAGCAGCAGCCATTTCAGGAATTGATATACCGCATCGAAGATCTCTGCCGAGGTTATGATATCCTGAGTAGAAGCAGCGTCCATCAGATTTCTCCTTTCCTGTGGCCGTAAATTTAAGTTTCAGGCCGGAGTTTACGCGTATCGAAAGCTCAGACCTTGTACTGTGAAAGGTCCGAATTTATCTCGTCTGAATAACGGTTCAGGTTCTCCGAGATGCTGGTGATGTTTGAGGTCTCGGTGCTCAGCCTTCCGTTTTCGGAGACGATCATATTGCTGAGCTCCAGGATCTGGGCGATGTTTGCGGCCTGCTCCTGGGTGGTGGCGGCGTTGTTGGAGGCAACGTCGTTGATCCTGCTGATACCGTTTGCAATCTCCGAAATACCGTCGGTAGCCTTGGCTACGTCGCCGTAGATCTTGTCGAAGGAAGCGTTGGCGCCGGATACGGCCTCCATGCATGCCTCCATATCTTTGACGCAGATCTCTGCCTTGCGGCTGATGTCGGAGATGTTCTTTGTGGTACCGTCCACAAGCCTGCGGATGGTTTCGGTAGCCTCGGAGGACTGGCCTGCAAGGGTGCCCACCTCAGTGGCAACCACAGCGAAGCCCTTGCCCATCTCGCCTGCTCTTGCAGCCTCTATGGATGCGTTGAGGGACAGCAGATTGGTCTGGTTTGAAATTGCGTTGATGGTATCGGTGATTCCGGTTATCTCCTGTACGGCCTTTGAGGTCTCGCGGATGAGGCCCGTGAGTTCGCTTATGGTCTCGTTGAGGGTTGTCACGTTGTTGGTCATGCCCTCCATCTCTTCGCGGCCCTTTACGGAGGCCTCGAGGGTCTCGTTGCAAAGATCGCGCACATCCTCGGCGTTCCTTGCAAGCTGGCTGGAGGTGGAAGCAAGCTCGGTACCGGCATTTGCGATCTCATCGATAGAACGGTTCATCTCATTGAGAGTGCTGTTGAGCTTTTCGATGGAATCACCCTGACTTAAGTTGGCATCCGAAAGTGTCTGTGATATATCGAAACACTCGCCCGCACGACTGTTCATGGCACCGGAGATGCTGGACAGGCTGTTGAGGGTGGTTCTCATCTTTTCTATGTAAGCGTTGAGGCTTTCGGCCAGGGTTGTGATCTCGTTGTTGCCCTCGGGTACGATCTGTACCGTGAAATCACCCTTGCTGATGTCGGTGATGCGGTTGGTGATGGTGGTAACGGGATTGATGGCCTTGTTGAGTACTATGTAAATAAGGATTGAGAGAAGTATCAACAGCAGGATTCCGCTGGCAAAGGTCACGTACATAACCTTAAGGATGCTCTGGCTGAGCAGGGATGAGGGAACCGCACTCACTACGGCCCATGAGGTGTCCTCGATATCGGTGGCCGTGAACATCTGTGAGCCTGAAGAGGTCTTTGCGGTGACAACCTTTTCTCCGCCGGCGGTGATGCTCTTGTTCAGTGCATCAAACTCGGGAGCGAGGCCGGAAAGGATGGGGTCTGCTGTGGTGGAAAGGTTCTGACCTACGCAGGAAGCCACGTTGCTGATGAGGACGTCCCGGGTCTCTTTGTTTATGATGTAGTATTTTGCATCGGGAGAGAGAGACTTAAATGAGGCTACTTTTTCGGCAACCTTATCAAAGTTGATGTCGCTGGAAAGTACCACGCCGTCCTCTACCATGATGGAGCATGCAAGACAGGTCTTGCCGGTGGAAGCGTCCACATAGGGCTCGGATGAATAGATCTCTCCGTTTTTGTCGATGGCGCCGGTGTACCAGGGCCTGTCGGTGAAGACAAAGGTGTCATCGGGAACCCAGCCGGATCCGTCAAGGAAGGTGCCGGTGCTGCCGTAGGCAAGGTACACATCCTGTGAGTCGGGATCGAGCTCGGTGAGCTTAAGAAGCATTGAGTGGGCATCGTCCTCGGAAAGGGCGGGAGTGTTCCTCATGACATCTGCTGTCTGCTGAACCCTTTCTTCGATGCTGTTCCACCAGTTGTGGATCTCGCTGGCATAGTTTTCGGACTCGGACGCAAGTATGTTGTTCATAAGTGACTGGATGTTGTCCGCCGCAAGCTTGATGCTTATCTGCGTGATGATGACCACCATAATGGCCACGTAGATCACGATCCTGCTGAGCAGCGATTTTTTTAGCGATTTCCTTTTCTCAACCTTCATGAAATTCTCCTCCATATGTCTGTAAAATTTGCCTGTATTTCATAAAACAACCAACTATTAAATTATACCATCACAGGGGATGGTCTTCAATAAGCTGATGAGAGTCGCTGATGAGGGTCGCCTGCGAAGCGACCTTTTTTCTTTTTCTCCGTAGTATAATGAGGCCGTGATAAGGAAAACACCCCGAAGGGGCAGGCAAAAAGAGGAGGAAAGATTATGCGTAAGGGATTGACAGAGATAGTTTTTATTCTTGACAGAAGCGGTTCAATGAGCGGCCTTGAAGCAGACACCATCGGAGGCTTCAACGGGCTTATCGAAAAGCAGAAGAAGGAGGAGGGAGAGGCCTATGTCTCCGTGGTACTTTTTGACGATGAGACCGAGGTCCTCTACGACAGGGTGGATATTAAGAAGATCGAGCCCATGAACGACAGGCAGTATTACGTCAGAGGCTGCACCGCACTTCTGGACGCGGTGGGAGGAGCCATCCACCACATTAAGAACGTGCACAGGTACGCAAGGGAAGAGGATGTGCCGGAAAAGACTCTTTTCATCATCACCACCGACGGCATGGAGAACGCAAGCAAAATGTACTCCTACAGCAAGGTTAAGAAGATGGTGGAGCACGAAAAGAAGAAGTACAACTGGGAGTTCCTTTTCCTGGGGGCGAACATCGATGCCGTTCAGGTTGCTCATCAGTTCGGAGTCAAGGCAAACAGGGCGGTGCGTTTCCACAGCGATGAAATGGGAACGGAGCTTAACTACAACATTATGTCACATATGGTGAGCTGCGCACGGAGCGCAAAATCCGCGATGGATATGGAATGCGTTTTTGACAATGACAGAGCCCTTGATGAGATCCGCGAAGATTATGAGGACTACGAGGCGGCTAAGAACATGAAAAACAGTGTGGAAGATGTCACGGATATGGATAAAGTATTTATCGAGGGTGTTCTGCATGAGCTGTCGAAGCGCGAAAGGGATATCGCGGAGCTGATCTACGGATTGAAGGGGAAGAAAGCACTTGCTTACGACGACGTGGCAGCAATGCTCTCTCTGCCCGGCGGCAGGGTGAGACAGGTGGCATCAAAGATCCGCAGGAAGCTGGTGCAGATGAGGATGAGACAGTGACGGAGACCCGGTTTTGTAGTATAATTTAAACAGGGAGAAGAGATATGGCATTAAAGATCGTCCGCAACGACATTACAAAAATGGAAACGGAAGCAATCGTGAATACCGCAAATCCGGAGGTCGCCGTTGGCGCGGGATGCGACAGGGCAGTGTATGCGGCAGCGGGCCACGACGAGCTTCTTTCCTACAGAAGGGATAATATCGGGGAAGTTGCCGAGGGTGAAGTCTTTATCACCCCCGGCTTTTCACTGAAGGCAAAGTACATAATCCATGCGGTAAGCCCCATGTTCACCGGGGGCGAAAACGGAGAGGAAGAAAAGCTCCGCTCATGCTATAAAAAGAGCCTTCTTCTGGCCAAAGAGAAAGGCATCGCCTCCGTGGCATTTCCCCTGATCTCAACGGGAAGTTTCGGATATCCAAAGGAGGAGGGGCTCCGCATAGCCGTAGACGAGATCCATGCCTTCCTTCTGGAAAACGAGATGGATGTTTGGCTGGTGGTGTTTGACGATAAGGCAAAGGATCTGGGCAGGCGGATCTTTCCCGGTCTTGAGGAATACATTGACAGTCACTATGTTGAGGACAAGAGCGGGGAGGAGTACTGCGAGGATTACGATACCCGGGCCGAATCTTTCGCTACTCAGACTTATGGGGCAGAGCGCTCACACTCTGTGAGGGAAGAGCGGCGCCGGAGGATGGAAGCTCTGAAAGCGAAGGAGTCTTACTTGGGCGCTCCTTCATCCGCCATGACAGGAGTATCTGCCGCCTTCGGGAAATTCATGAAGGCATCGGCGGCGATGGACATATGCGCAGCGCCGTCAATGGACGAAAAGGCCGCTTTGGATGATGGGGCCGCTTTGGATGTTGAGGCCGCCTGGGATGACGAGGATTACGACGCTTACGATGAAAAGATCGAGAATCTTGAGAGCAGCCTCGCGGAGCGGATGGATCATCTCTCCGACACCTTTTCCGAGTATCTCATGTTCCTTATAAAAGAGAAAAATCTGAAAAATGCCGATGTCTACAATAAAGCTATGGTGGACAAGAAGGTCTTTTCAAAGATAAAAAATAACGTGAACTATCATCCCAACAAGCTAACGGCCATGTGCCTGTGCATGGGTGCAAAGCTCAACATGGACGAAACCAGGGATCTTCTGGCAAGAGCGGGTTACGCACTTTCCCCCTGTAACAAGACGGATATCATTTTTTCGTATTTTATAGAAACCGGGTTTTACGATATTACGGAACTTGAGATCCAGCTTGAGGAACATGGGCTGCCCTGCCTGATACCTGAATGAGGTATTTTTATAGGACACCAAAAATGATACCATTCTGACATAGGATAAAACTTTCAGTTGTTTACGGAGGGAATATTATGTCAGTTACGTACAGTAGATTCTACAAGGTTATTGTTGTAAAGGTTGACATCTTCGACAGTGAGATCGTTGACGAGAGGCACTTTTCCGAGCCCGCCGAGGCCATGCGCTTCTGCGACGACATGAAGCAGACTCCCGGCATCTCCGCTCTCCTTATCGAGATGTGACTATTAGGAACAAATCTAAAAACGGAGGAAATGAGATGCTGAAAGATGTTTGTGCAAAGTATTATTTTGAGGGGAATTACAACTGTGCCGAGACCCTGATCCGGAGTGGCAACGAGTACTACGGACTTGAGCTCCACGACAGGGATATGATCGCCTTCGGAGTCTTCGGGGCGGGCATACAGACCGGAAATACCTGCGGCGCCATTATTTCGGCGGCATCAATTCTCTCCATGAAATACATTGAGAAGAAGGCACATGAGAGCACGGATATCAAGCCCGTGACAACCGCCCTCATCCGCAAGCTTAATGAGAAGTACGGTTCCGTTCTCTGCAAAAACATAAAGGCCCAGTCCTTTGACAAGGAACTCCGTTGCAAATATACCGTAGACAGCGTATGCGATATCCTGGAGCAGGTTATTGCGGAGTATGAGAGCACAAAGGCTGGCGGCGTGCAGTGACAGGTTTGGAAGGTGCAAAGTCAACTACCACGCACCTAAAGGTACGTGGCTTGCGACTCCCCTGTAGTTCGTTGCGATAACTCCTACATTTTGTCGGTGTAACTTCCGTGGGGTCGCACCATGGGACGGTTGACACCGCCCCTTACGACAAAGATTTACTCTGCCGTAACTGTATCAGGTACTTGACTATCTTCAAGATAGTTGATTCCCATGCGGTACAGATTCATAGCTCCAATGCGGTCATCGTTTGATTTATAGCTACAGTTCTTACAAGTA
>JAFYEL010000012.1 GCA_017544285.1 Lachnospiraceae bacterium
CAAAGCCTCTGGCCTTTACCAGCGCTACGATTTTGTCCATTGAGTTTGCGTTTGATTCCATAATCCTCCATTCTGCGACTGTAGATTATCGAACAGCCGTTTTGTAATACTATAATATTTATTTAGAAAGAAGCAGTTGTACACTATCCTGAATTACATTAGATAGATCAGCCTTCTTTTTATCTGTTAATCCGACACCTACAGTTGAATATTCTATACTGTCCTTTGTAAACAGAACAGGAGATCTTCAGGGCGGGGTGAAATTCCCCACTGGCGGTACAGTCCGCGAGCCCGAAAGGGCCGAGCCGGTCGGATTCCGGCACCAACGGTTACAGTCCGGATGAAAGAAGAGGTGTAAAAATGAAAGATCTTATTTACTTTGTCGTCACTATTCTTGTGCTGTTTGTCGCAGCGATCATCTTCGAGAGGATAATCAAAAACCGAACGGAGCAGAAGAGCCGTGGTTTTGGCGTGAAAAAGACCGCCATGACCGGAATGATGGCAGCCCTCGCGGCCATCCTCATGCTGGTTGAGGTGCCCCTTCCCTTTGCGCCTTCCTTTTACAAGCTGGACCTTTCCGAGGTGCCGGTGCTGATATCCGCCTTTGCCTTCGGCCCCGTGGCGGGAGTTCTCACCGAGTTCATAAAGATCCTGCTTAAGCTGGTGATCAAGGGAACTTCCACCGCCTTCGTGGGAGAGCTGGCAAACTTCGCCGTGGGCTGTGCCCTGGTGCTTCCCGCCTCGGTCGTTTATTTCTTTAAGAAAAACAAAAAGAGCGCCATACTGGCCTGCATCACAGGCACACTGGTGATGACCGTTTTCGGCAGCATATTCAACGCGGTGTATCTTCTTCCCGCGTTTTCAAATCTTTACGGCATGCCCATGGAGGTTATCCTGGATATGGGCTGCAAGGTCAATCCCCTTGTAAAACAGGGGGATATAATCTCATTTGTGGCCGCCTGCGTGGCACCTCTGAACCTCGTAAAGGGAGCAGTGGTTTCCATCATCACCATCCTGGTCTACAAACACATCAGTCCCGTGATAAAAAAGAATACGGATTCTTGAAATCGGAGCCCAAAAGCGGTATCATAATAGCAGTATGATTTTTGGAGGACCGTTATGAGTATATTTTTATTTTTGGGCGCGGTCGTACTGCTGTCCATAGTTGTGGTTGTCGTGGTCTCCGCAGTATCCACCATCACGGGGATCGTCAATGAAGTAGCGAAAGAGGACGAGCAATGAATAATAAAGCTATGTACAAGCTTTCCTACGGCCTTTTTGTTCTGACTGCAAAGATGGGAGATAAGATAAACGGCTGTATCACAAATACCGCGATACAGGCTGCTTCCGAACCGAATCAGATCAGCGTAGCCGTAAATAAAGCGAATTACACTCACGATATGATAATGGAGAGCGGAAAGTTCACGGTTTCGGTGCTCAGTGAGGCCGCATCCTTCGATCTTTTCAAGCGCTTCGGTTTCCAGTCCGGCCGCAATGTCGACAAGTTTGCCGGATTCGGGGGCTTTAGGGAAGGCCCCTTCGGCATCCCGATCATTACCGAGGGTACCAACGCATATTTTAACGTACTTGTAAGCCGTACCGTGGATCTGGGGTCACATACCATGTTCATCGGCGGTATAAACGATATGGATGTTCTTGCGGTTGTGCCTTCCGCAACCTACGCCTACTACCAGGAGCACATCAAGCAGAGCCCTGCAGCGCCGGCAGCCGCCGCAAAAGAGGGGCAGACGGTATGGCGTTGCACCGTATGCGGTTATGAATACGTGGGAGAGGAGCTCCCCGCGGACTTTATATGTCCTTTGTGCAAGCATCCGGCTTCCGATTTTGAAAAGGTTATCAAATAATGGAACAGTTGTCGCTGTTTTCTAATAATGTCTATCAGCCTCTGGCCGCAAGACTGCGGCCGGAGAGCCTTGATGAATTTGCAGGTCAGCAGCACCTTGTCGGAAAAGGCAGGGTGCTTCGTTCTATGATAGAAAACGATCAGGTTTCATCCATGATCTTCTGGGGGCCTCCCGGGGTGGGCAAGACCACACTTGCCCAGATCATTGCCGGCAGCACAAAGGCCTCATTCATAAATTTTTCAGCAGTTACAAGCGGAATAAAGGATATAAAGACCGTCATGCAGCAGGCGGACGAGATGCGGGGTATGGGCAAAAAGACCATCCTCTTCGTGGACGAGATCCATCGTTTCAACAAAGCCCAGCAGGACGCCTTCCTTCCCTTTGTGGAAAAGGGCAGCATCATACTCATCGGAGCCACCACCGAAAACCCCTCATTTGAGGTAAACGCGGCTCTTCTGTCCAGGTGCCGTGTCTTTGTGTTAAAGGCGCTGGAGGTCTCGGATCTCACCGCCCTTATGGAGCGCGCCATAAAGGATCCCCGGGGGTACGGGGGCCAGGATATTAACCTGGAGGATGGCATCCTTGAGAGGATAGCCGTTTTTGCCAACGGGGACGCCAGGATCGCCCTTTCCACCTTCGAGATGGTGATCACAAACGGAGAGGTCGGCTCTGACGGCTCCACCACTGTCACCAAAGAGATACTTGAGCAGTGTATTTCAAAAAAATCCCTGCTTTACGATAAAAACGGAGAAGAGCATTACAACCTGATATCGGCACTCCACAAATCCATGAGGAACTCCGACGCCGATGCAGCGGTCTACTGGCTGGCGAGGATGCTGGAGGGAGGCGAGGATCCCATCTACATCGCCAGGCGTATCACAAGGTTTGCCAGCGAGGATGTTGGACTGGCGGATTCCGAAGCGCTTAAGGTGGCAGTGGCGGCATTTGAGGCCTGTCGCCTTATAGGAATGCCGGAGTGCAGCGTTCATCTGACCCACGCGGCGGTCTATATGGCTCTGGCACCCAAATCAAACGCCATGGAGATCGCCTACAACACCGCAAAGGCTGACGCGGTGGAGTCGGTGGCCGAGCCGGTGCCTCTCCACATCCGCAATGCTCCTACCTCGCTTATGAAGGACCTGGGTTACGGAAAAGGGTATCAGTACTCCCACGACTACGAAGACAAGATGACGGAGATGAGCTGTCTCCCGGATTCCATGGCCGACAGGCAGTATTATTTTCCCACGGACCAGGGGGCAGAGGAAGATCTGGGAAAGCGCTACGAGTATATCAAGTCCTGGAAGGCCTCGCGCCGCAAAAAGGATAAACAAGGGTAAGAAGGATGAAGGATATCAGGGGGATCAACGAGATAAGGACGGTTTCGCATGTGGCGCTGGTTCTGACCACCACCATCTTTTCGGTGGTGCTCATTTCTCTGAACATGCTGCTTGGGTGGGAGCACTGGACCATTCCGATATGTGCCGTATCAGCCATAGGCTGTCTGGTTTTGCATATAAACAACACGCTTCCCGAGAGAGCCAGGATATACATCTATTCCATGGTGCTGATGATAGAGATGTTTTACTACTCCGTAAACGTCGAGACTCTCTATGATTGTACCCCCGTTGTTGTGCTGGCCCTGGTGATCTTTGTCATGACCCAGGAGAAATCCCTGACCCGCTGGTGCATGGCCGTGGGTTACCTCGGCATGATCTGGCACCTGACCTATGCCGGTATCCACGGCGGACTGAATATGAGCCTGTCCGGAGTGGTCAGGACCGTATGGCATATGCTCATAGTCCTCATTGCCGGAGTGGCCACCACCAGACTGGTGGGAAGCCTTGCCAGAGGAGAGTCAAGGTACAGGGAGTATATTGCTTCCCTGGAAGACGAAAACAAGAGCGCCGGCGATTTTCTGGCCAGTGTATCCCACGAGATAAGACTTCCCATAAATGCCGTGATAGAGATCACGGATTCCTGTGAAAAGCAGGAGAAGGATCCCGAGCTTAAGCACTTCCTTAAGGCAGCAACCCGGGAGGGCAAGAAGGTTGCCATGCAGATCGGCGACATTCTTGACTATGCCGAGATCGAGATGAAGAAGCTCACCTTCAACAACATAAACTACAGACTGTCATCGGTTCTTGAGGATGTCATATCTTCGATACTCCCCTATAAATCAAAGGATATCGAGCTGGTGATCGATGTGGAGCCCTCCATCCCCGCGGTGATGAACACCGATGTGGGTAAGCTGAAAAAAATACTTTTGCACCTTATCATGAACGCCATCGAATTTACCAGAGACGGCGGCGTGTATGTGCGTATATATCCCGTTCGTCAGGAGTACGGCATGAATCTATGCATCGATGTGTCCGATACGGGAGTGGGAATGAAGGAATCGGATCTGGATCGGATCTTCGAACGCTTCTACAAGGCGGATAATCCCGACGGATCCACTTCCGCCGGCCTGGGGCTGGGCATGTCCATTGTTGCGGGCTTTGTCAGGTATCTGGGCGGCTTTATAACCATCGACAGCGCAATGGGTGAGGGCACTAAGGTCAGTGTCAGCATTCCACAGGTGATAGTGGATGATTCCGAGTGCATGGTGGTTTCCGACCGTGAAAGCATGAGCCTGGGCGGATATTTCCACTATGAGCTCTTCCCCAACCCTCATGTCCGCGAGTTCTACGAAAACATGATCAAAAATATCGCCTGTGGGCTCAGGGTTCCCATGCACAGGGTGCAGAACGGCAGCAGCCTGAAGACCATGGTCGATGAGCTGAAGCTTACCCATATGTTTGTGGGTTCGAGAGAGTACGAGTCGAATCCCGCCGTCATCGAGGAGATCGCAAGGGGTATGTATGTGTTCCTGGTGGCTGAAAAAGGCTACGCCCTTCCCGAGGGTTCGGCCATCAGGCTTCTGGAAAAACCCTTCTACTGTTTTAACATAGTCAGAGCCATAAACCAGACGGGGTCCGTTGTGACCGGCAATTCCGCCGAAACCGATGCAATGCATTTCTTGCCGGAGATCACTTATCATGAGGCTGAAGATACTTCTCCGGCCTCCGCCGGACCGGCGGCGGAAACGAATATCTATGAGGTGACCGGTAAAAAGGATGAGGCGGACATACTGGAGGCTGCGGGGATCGATACCGGAAAGGGCCTTATGTATTCCTTAAACGACAGGGAACTGTACGAGACACTCCTTCGGCAGTTTGTTATGGACAGTGAAGAAAAACTGACCAACGCCGGACTGTTCTTTGACTCCAATGATCTCTCCGATTACGAGATCGTGGTCCACGCCTTAAAGAGTACCGCACAGATGATAGGTGCCATGAAGCTTTCCGATGAAGCCAGGCTTTTGGAGAGAGCGGCAAAGGGAGGCGACGGAGGTTATATCCGCGACAATCATGCCCGGGTGATGGAAATCTACCGTCAGTCTGTGGAAGCGATAGCAAAAGCGTTTCCCGATCCCGGCGATGATGAAGAAGATGTGCTGGAGTTTGCCCCCGAGGGAGGTGATCTTTCCATATGATAAAAAGATTCCTTCGTTATCTGTTAAATGAGAAACTCGATATTCAGGAGCGCCTTTTCGGACTGTCCACAGCCATAGGCATGACGGGAGTTGCCGCGGCCTTTGTTTCCGGTCTTATCCTCGGTGAGTCAAAAGCGGGCCTGATATATGCCGTGGCAAGTTTTTTCTGCTACCTCGTGATAGTGTTCCTGGGTTACCGGTTCCGCAGGGTAAACCTGGCGGCCAAGATCATATCGGTGGCCATCATCTTTGTTTTTCTGCCCCTGACCTTCTTTACCAGCGGAGGTATATACGGAGGCTCTCCGATATGGTTTCTGTTCGGCATTATCTATGTGGGCATGATCATGAATGGGGGCAGCAGGATATTCTTTCTCCTGGGAGGCGTGATAGTCACTGCTGTCTGCTGGGTAGTGGGAAAAGAGCATCCGGAATATATCGTTCAGCATACCGAGAATACGGCCTATTCCGACGCCATGTGGTCACTTTATATCGTGTGCGGCGTACTCCTTTCCCTGATCATCTTCCAGACCTATCTGTACAGGCGTGAAAACCAGAGGGCAGCAGCACAGAAAAAAGAGATCGAGGAGCTGGGTGAGGCCCAGAACCGTTTCTTTTCCAGCATAAGCCACGAGATCAGGACTCCCATAAATACCATCATCGGTCTGAATGAGATGATCCTGAGGGAGAATGCCTCAAAGGAGATAAACGAGGATGCGGTGAATATCCAGACCGCCGGCAGGATGCTGCTCCATCTGATCAACGACATCCTGGATATGTCCAAGATCCGTTCCGGACAGATGCAGCTCACCACCATGGCTTATAAAACCGGTGATATGATCACCGACATCGTGGGCATGATATCCGTAAAGGCAAAGGAGAAGAATCTGAAGTTCTCCGCGGACGTGACTCCCAAGCTTCCCGCGGAGCTCATAGGCGATGAGGTGAGGATAAAGCAGATTTTGATAAATATCCTCAACAATGCCATCAAGTACACCAACGATGGTTTCGTCTCCATGTCGGTCCAGTGTGCATCCCTGACGGATAAAAGGATGAACGTGATCTTTGCCGTGACCGACACCGGCATTGGCATCAAGAAAGAGAGCATGCCCTTCCTTTTCAACGCGTATCAGCGTGCCGATGAGGAAAAGAACCGATATATAGAGGGAACGGGCCTGGGACTTTCCATAGTAAAGCAGCTGCTGGATCTTATGGACGGCAGGATCACCGTGAACAGCGTATACACCAAGGGATCTACCTTCATCGTGGAGATCCCGCAGAAGGTTGCGGACTCCAGTCCCGTGGGCGAGCTTGACTTTGAGGGCAGCTCCGTAAGCAGGAGCAGGGACTACAAATATAACAGGAGCTTTGAGGCGCCCGAGGCAAAGATCCTGGTGTGCGACGACACGGCGGCTAACCTCATTGTGGTGGAAAAGCTCCTTCGTCCCATCCATGCAGATGTCACCACCGTGAAGAGCGGTGCCATGGCGTTGGAAAAGACCCTGGATAATCACTACCACGTGATCCTCATGGATCATATGATGCCCGAGATGGACGGAATAGAATGTATGCACAGGATCAGGAACCAGACGGGAGGACAGTGCAAGGATTCAAAGATAGTCATCTTTACTGCCAACGCGGGGTCGGAACACAGGGCCATGTATTCAGAGGAAGGCTTTGACGGATATCTGGTGAAACCTGTCACGGGAAGCGCCCTTGAGGCTGAACTTCGCAAGCAGCTGCCCCGTGAGATCGTCCTCTTTGCCGGTGATGCGGAAAAGATATTCGACGACGGAAACGTGGTCGCATCCATGCACAGCAACAAGACCCTTGTTTCCATAACCACCGAGAGTGTGGCGGATCTTCCCGGGGATTATAAAGAAAAGAACAAGGTATCCGAAATTCCCTACAAGGTAATAACCGACAGGGGCATCTTCCGGGACGGCATGGAGATAGAGACCAGAGGTGCCATTTCCTATATGCAGAGTACCGATGCCAATGTCTATTCACAGCCCCCCGGGGTGGAAGAGTACGAGGCCTTTTTTGCAAAACAGCTTGAGAACAGCTACAACGTGATCCACATCGCACTGTCATCGAAAATAATGAAGTCCGGATTCGAAGACGCAATGGAGGCTTCAAAAGCCTTCGACAATGTCACCGTGATCGATTCCCAGCAGGTGGGAGGCGGCCATGGACTTCTGGTGATGATGGCATGCCGGCTGGCGGATCAGGGCCTTTCCCCCAGAGAGATAACCGAAGAGCTTCTCCGCATCAGGAGCAGAGTGGTGGGTGGCTTCATAGTTGACGATGCCGAATACCTGGTAAGGGCAGGACAGATACCGGCACGGATTTACGGCTTCACCAGAGCCTTCATGATCCACCCCGTGATCGTTATGAAAAAAGGCCGCATGAAGCTTGGCAGGGTATGCTTCGGCACAAGGGAAAAGGCATGGGAGACCCATGTCAGGAAAGCACTTAAGAGCAGACGCCGGCCCGATAAGAGACTGCTGATCATCACTCACGTGGGCCTTACTCACAGAGAGATAGAGAGTATCAGGGAGGCTGTCCTCAGCGTTGTGAAATTTGAAAACATATATGTGAACCAGGCCTCCCCCGCCATTGCGGTAAACTGCGGCCCCGGAACCTTCGGCCTCTTCTGTTTTACACAGGACGATGTTGACATTTACAAACCTTAGTAATAGAGTATAGTAAATCGGGCCCCGCCCGAAACACGGATAAGGAGTATACTACAGTGGAATCACAACCACCATTGCAGCTTATTATATTGTTTTTGCTGATGGTACTGTCAGCATTTTTCTCATCCGCGGAGACCGCCTTCATGACAGTGAACCGCATACAGATCCAGCTCCTCGCAGACGATAACGACCGCGGGGCAAAGCGGGTTCTGTGGATACTGGATCACAAGGCAGAGATGCTCTCCGCAATCCTCATAGGAAACAACATAGTCAATCTCTCCGCCTCGGCGCTGGCGACAAAGATCACCATAGACACTTTCGGCAGTGCGTTTATCGGCGTGACCACCGGTATCCTTACTCTGGTGGTCCTGCTCTTCGGAGAGATAGTGCCAAAGAGTCTTGCCACCGTTTTTTCCAAAAGACTGTCCCTGATCTATTCCATACCGGTACGGTTTCTGATGGCGGTGCTGCACCCTCTTGTTTTTGTGGCCGACAGGATAAGGCAGGGGGTTTTCCGCCTGCTTAAGATAGACGAAAATACCAGAGAAAACACCATGACCGAAGACGAGCTGAAAAGCTACGTGGATGCGGGCCTTGAAGAGGGGGCCATCGAGGACGACGAGTTCGAGATGATCTCCAACGTGTTCAGTCTTGACGAGTCCCTGGCCAAGGACATAATGGTGCCCAGGATCGACATGGTGTATATACATATCGATGCCACCAGGGAAGAGGTGCTCTCCACCTACAGGGAGTACAACTACACCCGGTATCCCGTGTACAACGAGAACAGGGATACGGTCATCGGTACCATCAATATGAAGGATCTGCTGGCGCAGAGCCCCGATGAGAACTTCCACGTGGGACAGATAATGAGGGAGCCCCATTTCACCTTCGAACACAAGGAGGTGGGAACTCTTCTTATAGAGATGAGGCAGAGTGCCATCAGCATCATCATAGTGCTGGATGAGTACGGTTCCGTATCCGGTATGATCACCCTTGAGGACATCCTTGAAGAGATAGTGGGAGAGATAAGGGACGAGTACGATCACGACGAAAAGGACTCCATCATCTCTCTTCCCGGTGAGGGAGAGTATCTGATAGACGGAGGCACCAACCTTGACGATGTCAACGACAAGCTGGGCACCTCTTTTACCTCCGAGGAATACGACTCCATCGCCGGATACATAATCGAGTATCTGGACAGACTGCCTAAGAGCGGAGAGGAGATCAGCCTTGAGGACGGCAGCCGCATTATAGTGGAAGTTGTCCGGAGGAACCGCATCGAGAAGGTACACCTGTTCCTTAAGCAGAATGATTGATATGAAAAGAGTACTTGCCATTGCCGGCATAGTGATCCTTGCCGGCCTTTATATAACCACACTTGTGACGGCCATCGCCGGCGGGCCCTTCATGCCCGTTTTCATGGCATCCCTTGCGGCAACCATCGCGCTGCCCATTACGATCCATCTGTTCCTGATGATCAACAATGCCAGGAACGGCAGATCCGTCATGGATGAACCCTACAACTACAAACAAAAAAAAGAGGCTGAAGATGGCGATAAAGACAATAATATTTGACATAGGAAACGTTCTCACACAGTTCTCCTGGGAGCGGCATTTCAAAACTCTGGGCTTTGAAGGGGAAGTTTTTGAGAGGGTTGCAAACGCAACGGTGAAAAGCCCCATTTGGGGAGAGTTCGACCGGGGAGTTCCCGACTCCGAGATCCTTGCGGCCTTTATAGAGAGAGACCCGGGCATGGAAGAGCAGATCAGACTGATGTTCAGTAATATTTCCGGGACCCTCAGCCGCTGCGATTATGCCATCCCCTGGATAATGCAGCTGAAAAAAGAGGGCTACCGGGTGCTCATCCTCTCGAACCTCTCATCAAAGACGGTACACGAGTGTTATCCCTGCCTGGATTTCATGAATTACGTGGACGGTGGGATCCTTTCCTATATGGAGGGAGTGGTCAAGCCCGAGAGGGAGATCTACGAAAGACTCATAGAGAGATATTTCATCAAACCCTCCGAGGCGGTCTTCCTGGACGATACCGTGAAAAACATCGATATGGCTATTGAACTGGGGCTCAGGGGCATAGTTTTTAAAGACTATGATCAGGCATCAAAGGAACTTGCCGATCTCCTTTTGCGGGAGAAATAGAACTTGAAGTTTTCGGGCAAATAGATTATCATCTTACTACAATATTTTTTCAAAGGAGTGACTTATGGGACTGTTATCCGACTGGCGTGACAAGGCATATTCTCAGACCGCCAACAAAGGAGACCTGCAGAGATTCTGGCAGGCATATTTTCTTAAAGAAAAGGATATTTACTCAGAACTTTTAAAGAATCCTTCCGAGGCCGTTACCGGTACGGTAAAGGAGCTGGCTGAGCGTTTTGGCGTAGATGTTGAGACCATGGTGGGCTTTCTGGACGGTATCGACGAATCCCTCGCAGAGGGCGTTGACAACAACATCGAAGAGATGACCGAGGACTCGCAGGTATTTCTGGGATTTGATACCGAAAAGCTCTACAAAAACATGGTTGCCGCACAGGCAGACTGGCTTTACAACCTTCCCGAATGGGAGAATATCTACGACGAAGACACCAGGAAGCGCCTCTACAAGGAACAGAAGAGATCCACGACCTTCGTCAGGGAAGAGAAAAAGATTGGCCGCAACGATCCCTGTCCCTGCGGATCCGGCAAAAAATACAAGAAGTGCTGCGGCGCTAATGCATAAAATGATCCCCCGCAGATCTGCGGGGGTTTTTTTACGGGTGAGTTATGCTTAAGATATTTCTTGTGGAAGATGAATATGTGGTGCGTAAAGGCATCCAGAATATAGACTGGGAAGGGCACGGTTATGAGTTCTGCGGCGAGGCCGCGGACGGAGAGCTGGCTTTCCCTCTCATACAGAAGCTGAGGCCCGACATAGTCATCACCGACATAAAGATGCCTTTCATGGACGGACTGGAGCTCTCGAGGCTGATCAAGAAGGAATTCCCCTGGATGGAGATAGTCATACTCTCGGGCTATGCCCAGTTTGACTACGCCAAGGAAGCCATCAGCATTGGTGTGGCCCACTATCTTACGAAGCCCATCAGTGCAGAGGAGCTGCTGCGTGAGGTGGGCAGGATAGCCGAGAGCATAGGCAACCGCAGGGCAGAAAAGGAGACCCAGGAAAAGGCCGAGCTTCTGGAGCTGGCCGGTGGTCTTGAAAAGGATCTTCTCACGGCCTGGCAGAACATTTCCAAGCTTCGTGACGGGATCACCAGCGGAGCCCTGGCTGATGCAAAGAGCCTTGCCTCCGCAGTGGTAAAAGGCAGCGTCTCCGAGCGGACCGAGGGCGACGATGAGGCCAGAGAAGATGCGGCGGGAATGCCGGGGATCAGACCCGGAGAGATCGACCGCAGAAGGGTGGACGACTTTTTGCGCCACGGCAAAAGGGACGACATCGCCGGATTTCTGGATGGCTTTATCTCGGATATCGGCGAGGGGGCCATCAACTCCCTTCTCATCAGACAGTATATTACCATGGACGTCTATTTCGCCTGTGCTTCCTTCCTGTCGGATATCTGGGACGAGGCAGCGGAGGACACCCCTCCGGAGCCGGGCTTTGACGAGATGGCCGCCCAGACCCTGGACGGGACTGTGGACTACATATCCGAGCTTCTTGACAAGGTGATGATGCTCAGGGATGAGCTTGTGAACAACAGCCGCGGAAAGAGTGTGGTGGACGACATCAAAAAGTACATCGACGACAACTACGGAGATGATGAGCTGACACTCAACAAGATAGCCTCCAAGCTGGGATTCTCACCGGGACATCTCAGCATGGTCTTCAGCCGTCATACCGGTACCACCATCATAAAATACCTGACGGATTACCGCATGAACAAGGCAAAGGAGCTTTTAAGATGCACCTCGAAGCGGAGCGCGGACATTGCCTTGGACGTGGGATACAAGGATCCTCATTATTTTTCTCATATATTTAAGAAGACCCAGGGTATGACCACTACCATGTACAGGAGCCAGAAGGCTGAGGAGGAAAAGAAGCCGGATGAAGAAATGGGTTAGGGAATGGCTTAAATCTATGCCGTTGGAGACCAGGATAAGGCTGTCATACGCAGTGCTGCTGCTGCCTTTTGCAGCCTTCATGCTGTTCTGCCTGGCAAATCTCTGGAGAATGAACATGCGCTATGATGAGCTGCTGCTCACCGTGCTGAAATGGCATCCCGAGGCGGAGTCCACGAGAAACGGGATCCGCCTTTATTATTCGCAGATGCTTTCCTTTGTGGTGGCCGGCTTCGCCATTCTGACAGTGGCCACCATAGTTGTTTCCTATCTGCTTTCGCGCTCCATCACGAAGCCCATCGGAAGGCTTTCCAGGGCGGCGGAGCGGGTGGCCAGAGGAGAGCTTTCCGTCCGTGTCAATGTGGACAGCGGCGGCGAGGTTGAGACACTGGCCCGTTCCATGAATACCATGATCGTCAGGACCAACAGGCTGGTAAAGCAGGTCACGAGAGAGCAGACCAGGCTCAGGAAAGCGGAGCTGGAGCTGCTGCAGTCACAGATAAACCCCCACTTTTTATACAATACCCTTGACACCATAATATGGCTTGCGGAGGCGGGAGACCAGCCCAGCGTCGTCAGCATGGTAGGCAGTCTTTCCGATTTTTTCCGGGTGAGTCTGAGCCAGGGCAGGGATATAGTCACCGTCAGGGAGGAGCTTAAACATGTCTACAGCTACCTGCAGATCCAGCAGGTGCGCTATCAGGATATCCTGGAGTATTCCATAAACGTTCCGGAGGAGCTGTTTGAACAGTCAATTCCCAAGATCACCCTTCAGCCCCTGGTGGAAAATGCACTTTACCACGGTATAAAAAACAAGAGGGGGATGGGAAGGATCACCCTCTGGGGAGAACGTCAGGGCGGAGTTTTCCGTCTCTATGTCAGCGACAATGGCATCGGAATGAAAAACGACAGACTGAAACAGGTGAGCGACACCATAAACAATCCCTCCGCTTCGGACGACGAGATCTTCGGCCTGAACAACGTAAATGAGCGTATCAGAATGAAGTTCGGAGGGCGTTACGGCATCCATGTGGACAGCAGTTATCTGGTGGGGACTCTGGTCACAGTGCTCCTTCCGTATAAAACTGAACATGGAGAAGAGCTCGGTTAATAATCTCAACCTAAATATTTGAAATCTACACTTAAAAAACGCACAAAATCAAAAATTGAAACAAAAAATATATTATCTATATTTTACGAAAAAACGGTGTGAGATATTATTATTCACGTCGGGAGAATAGGCTCCCGTCAGATTCCGGTTTAAAACCGATTTTTTTTAAGGAGGAGAATATGAAGAAAAAGGTATTGGCAGCTGTTCTTGCCGGTGCAATGGTACTTGGCCTTAGCGCATGCGGCGGCGGCGCAGCAGCAACAAACGAGCCCGCTCCCGCTCCTGCAGCAACCGAGGAGAAGAAGGAAGAGGCAGCTCCCGCAGCTACCGAGGAGAAGACTGAGGAGGCAGCTCCCGCAGCTTCAGGCGACCTGATCAAGGTTGGTATCATCAACAACGACCCCAACGAGTCAGGTTATCGTACCGCAAATGACAGAGACCTTCAGGCTACTTTCAGCGCAGAGAATGGCTATGATGCATCTTTCGCATACAGCCTTAAGAACGATGAGCAGATCGCAGCAGCTCAGAAGTTCATTCAGGACGGTGTTGATTACCTTCTGCTTTCCGCAGCTGATACAGCAGGTTGGGACGGCGTTCTTCAGGACGCTAAGGATGCAGGCATCGAGGTTATCCTCTTTGACCGTACCATCGACGCAAGCCCCGATCTCTATGCAGCTTCCATCGTTTCCGACATGGACAAGGAAGGTCAGACCGCAGTTGACTGGCTTGCAAGCCAGAACCTTGACAAGTATGATGTGATCCATATCCAGGGTGTTATGGGTAGTGCAGCTCAGAAGGGCCGTTCAGGCGCTCTTGACGCCAAGGTTGCAGCTGAGGATAACTGGAACATCGTTACCCAGCAGACTGCAGAGTGGAACGCAGAGACCGCACAGCAGATCGTTCAGTCCGTTATCGATTCCGGCAAAGAGTTCAACGTAATCTACGCTGAGAACGACGATATGGCTAAGGGTGCTGTAGCAGCTCTTGACAAGGCAGGCATCTCTCACGGTGTTGGCAAAGACGTGATCGTTATGGGCTTTGACTGCAACAAGTGGGCTCTTGAGGAGCTCCTTGCTCAGAACTGGAACTATGATGGACAGTGCAATCCTTTCCAGTCTTCTTACATCGACGATGTAATCAAGAAGCTTGAGGCAGGCGAGACCATCGCTGAGAAGACCATCATCATGGATGAGAAGGGCTTCGATGCCACCACTATTACACAGGAAGACGTAGACACCTACGGAATCTAATCTATCCTGTGACAGCTAATAGCTAAAGCACAATTCCGGCGGCCCGGCGTCACAAAGTTGACAGTCGGGCCGTTTTTGATTAAAGGGGGACCGATATGAAGGAAAATGCCATATTGCAACTCACCGGAATATACAAGAGTTTTCCGGGAGTCAAGGCACTTCAGAATGTTGATTTCAATCTCTGTAAGGGTGAGATACACGCGCTTATGGGAGAAAACGGAGCCGGTAAGTCCACACTGATAAAGGTGCTGACCGGCGTATATACAAAAGACGAGGGTGAAATTTATCTGGACAGTCATGTGGAGCCTGTAGCGATCCGTTCGCCTCAGGATGCTCAGCATTTCGGAATAAGCACGGTGTATCAGGAGATCACCCTCTGTCCCAATCTTTCGGTTGCTGAAAACATCTATATTGGCCGTACCGACGGTATTTACCAGAATTGGAAAAAAATGAACGAGGGCGCAAGAAAAATGCTTCAGTCCCTCGAGATCCCCGTTGAGCCTACCACACAGCTGGGAAGCTGCTCCATAGCAGTTCAGCAGATGGTGGCCATAGCCAGGGCGGTGGACATGGACTGCAAGGTCCTGATCCTCGACGAGCCTACTTCTTCACTGGATGACCAGGAGGTTCAGAAGCTCTTCAGGCTTATGCGGGAACTTAAACAGCGAGGTGTTGGTATTATATTCGTTACCCACTTCCTGGATCAGGTATACGAGGTCTGCGACAAGATCACCGTTCTCCGCGACGGACAGCTTGTGGGCGAATACGAGATCAAGGATCTGCCCAGAGTGCAGCTCGTATCAAAGATGCTCGGCAAGGAGCTTGATGACATGTCGGATATCAAATCCGAAAGCAGTGCACCCGCAGAGCTCGAGAAAGCCGACGTCATATTCGAAGCAAAGGATCTTTGCTCAAACGCAGGTATCAAGCCCTTCGATTTCTATATCAAAAAGGGTGAGGTCAACGGCTTTACCGGACTTCTCGGTTCCGGACGAAGCGAGTGCGTAAGAGCCATTTTCGGAGCCGACAGGGTTACCGGCGGCACCGTTAAAAAGAATGGCAAGACCATCAAGATCCAGAAACCCATAGATGCAATGAAAAACGGCATAGCGTACCTGCCTGAGGACAGAAAGATCGACGGTATCGTCGGCGATCTCTCCGTTCGGGAAAACATCATTCTCGCCCTCCAGGTCATGAAGGGATTCTTCAAGCCCTTCACCAAGGCCCAGGCCAATGCTTTTGCCGATGAATACATTAAGCTTCTCTCCATTAAGACCGCTTCGGCGGACACACCGATCAAGTCACTTTCCGGCGGAAACCAGCAGAAATGCATCATCGCCCGCTGGCTGCTGACACATCCCGAGTATCTTATTCTGGATGAGCCCACCAGAGGTATCGACGTTGGTACGAAGGTGGATATTCAGAAGCTCGTCCTCAAGCTTGCATCAGAGGGCATGAGTGTAACCTTTATCTCATCCGAGACAGACGAGATGCTCCGAACCTGCTCCAGGCTCATCGTCATGAGAGACCGCAAGGTAGTAGGAGAACTTTCGGGAGATGATCTGACACAGACAAAGATCATGAGCACCATAGCCGGTAATGAGGAGGAGAAAAAATGAGTCCTGAAATGAACAAAGTTTCTAAAAAGTCCGACTTTCCGGGGAGCCTTCTGCGCAATCAGCTTTTTATCCCCTTTGCGGCACTTTTTATACTTCTTGTATTTAACCTTATAGCCGATCCTTCCTTTTTCAAGATCACCATGAGCCAGAGTAATGCGGGCAATGCAGTGCTTTTGGGGCCCATCATCACGATCCTTGACAATGGTTCGGAGCTGGCTATCCTTGCCATAGGCATGACCCTGGTAACGGCAGCTACCGGCGGACAGGATATCAGTGTGGGCGCAGCCATCGCCATCGCAGGTTCCACCCTGCTGAGAGTGCTCTGCGGAACCAACACCAGACCCGATACCCTGCGCACCACCGTTTTTGCAGCCTTCCTTATCAGCGTGCTGGTGGCCATGGCCTTCGGTGCATTCAACGGAATGCTGGTGGCCATATTTAAGATCCAGCCCATGGTTGCGACCCTGATCCTTTATACGGCAGGCCGCTCCATAGCAGCATGGATAAACAACAACGAGCTTCCCATCATCAGCACCCAGGCATCCCCCACCTTTGCTTACTACGGCGGATACATCCCCGGGATTCCGATCCCCACGCCCTTCTTCATTGCAGCGGCATGCGTGGTAGTGATCCTTCTGGTGCTGAAGTTCACGAACCTGGGTCTTTACACTCAGGCTGTCGGTATCAACGAGAGCTCATCCAGACTTAACGGACTGAATCCCGTATTCATCAAGTGGCTTACCTTTGTTATCCTCGGTGTCTGCGTAGCGGTTGCCGCACTGATCAAGGTCAGCAGACTTTCTTCCATCAACTATTCCGTTATCGCAAAGGATATAGAGATGGACGCCATCCTTGCTGTGGCGCTGGGCGGAAATGCCCTCAGCGGAGGAAAGTTCAACATGGTTGCCTCCATCATCGGTGCATACGTTATTCAGATGCTTACAACGACGCTTTACAAATTCCAGGTACCTTCGGATGCGCTTCCCGCATACAAGGCCGTAGTCGTAATACTCCTGGTAGTATTCTCGGCACCGGCTGTCAGGGAAAAGCTTGAGCGCATGGACATCGGCCGATCTAAAAAGACCGGTGGGGTAAGGGCATAAAGGAGGATAGAAAAATGGGTAAGAAATTAAAGAATATGACCGATTCAAACCTTTTGCTCCTTATAACCATCGTCATCTTTTTCCTGATGTACGTCGGAGCCGTGGTATTCCAGGGAAAGGGCTTCCTTAAGGCCCAGACCTTCTTCAACATTCTTAATGAGAATGCAGCACTCATCATACTGGCCTGCGGCATGAGCCTTGTAATGATCACCGGCGGTATCGATATTTCCGTTGGTGGTGTGACCGCACTGGTTACCATGTGCTGTGCAGTTTATCTTGACAGGCATGACGGCAATGTGGGCTTCTCCATAGTCATAGCCCTTCTCATCGGACTTGCCTTCGGTATTGTCCAGGGTTATCTGGTTGCCTACCTTGACATCCAGCCGTTCATAGTCTCGCTGGCTGGTATGTTCTTTGCCCGAGGTATGACTACCATAGTAAACACAAACCCTTTCAACGTTGAGAACGCCGAGTTCGTTGCCCTCAAGGCCACCCGTGTGGTAGTTCCCTTCATGGGAACCATAAACAAAAAGGGCAAGTACGTGGACGCCTATGTTGAGATCGGCGTTATAGTTGCCCTCATCATGGTAATCCTTCTGTTCTGCTTTCTGCGCTGGACCAGCCTGGGCCGCAGCTTCTATGCAGTGGGCGGTAACAAGCAGAGCGCTCTGATGCTCGGTATCAACGTTAAAAAGACAAAATTCCTTTCGCACCTTATCTGCAGCATACTGGCAGGTATCGGCGGCTATGTATACTTCCTTCACGTAGGTTCCGGAGCGGCAACAAACGCCCAGGGCGCCGAAATGAACGCAATAGCCTCATCCATCATCGGCGGCACGATGCTTACCGGCGGTGTCGGCAATATCATAGGTACCCTCTTCGGAGTGCTTTCACTTGCCACCATTAAAAACATCGTTGCAAGTGCCGGACTCGACCAGGCATGGTGGACGGGTATCACCATCGCTGCAATGCTCTGCATCTTCCTTGTGATCCAGAGTGTGGTAATGGCACGTAAAAAGAAATGAGGGATGAAAAATGGAACATAAGGATCTGATACAGAAGGGTGAGGCCGTACTTGGAATAGAGTTCGGCTCCACCAGGATCAAAGCAGTTCTCATAGACCGCAAGGGTACTCCCATCGCATCCGGAGGATACGGATGGGAGAACAGCTACACCGACGGAATCTGGACCTATCCCATTGAGCAGATCCACGAAGGTCTCAGAGAGTGCTACAGTGACCTGCTAAAGGATATTGACGAAAAATACGGCGTAAAGCCCACACGTTTCGCGGCCATCGGAATCTCCGCAATGATGCACGGATACCTTGCTTTTGACGGGGATGACAACCTTCTGGTTCCTTTCAGAACCTGGAGAAATACCATCACCGAACAGGCAGCGGTTGAACTTACGGAGAAATTTGGGTATAATATTCCCCAGCGTTGGAGTATAGCCCATCTCTATCAGGCTATCCTCAACAAGGAAGAGCATGTGGGCAGGATCGCATTCCTCACCACACTGGCAGGCTATGTACACTACAGACTCACGGGCAAAAAGGTCCTGGGAGTGGGAGATGCCTCGGGCATGTTCCCCATCGACATATCCACCGGTGACTATGACGCCGGAATGCTTGACAAGTTCAGAAGCCTTGCAGGTCAGCCCTGGGATATAAAGGATATCCTTCCCGAGGTGCTCACCGCAGGTGATGACGCCGGATGCCTCACCGCAGAGGGCGCAGCCTTCCTTGACAAGACAGGCAGCCTTGAGGCAGGTGTTCCCGTTTGTCCTCCCGAGGGCGACGCGGGCACAGGCATGACAGCCACAAACAGCGTTGGTGTTCGCACCGGTAATATTTCCGCGGGTACTTCCGTATTTGCCATGGTGGTCCTTGAGAAGGAACTTTCAAAGGTATATCCCGAGATAGACCTTGTGACCACTCCCGACGGAGCGCTGGTGGGCATGGTACACTGCAACAACTGTACCAACGAGATCAACGCCTGGGTAAACCTCTTTAAGGAATACAGCGAGCTCATGGGCCAAAAGGTCGACATGAACGAGCTTTTCACAAAGCTTTATTCCGTTGCTCTTTCCGGAGACAAGGATTGCGGAGGTCTTCTGACCTACAACTATCTTTCCGGAGAGCCGGTTACCGGATTTGCAAAGGGCGCACCCCTTTTCGCAAGAGGTCCCGAAGGCAGGTTCTCACTTGCCAACGTTATGCGGGCAAATCTTTATTCGGCCCTTGCCACCCTTAAGGTGGGCCTTGACATCCTGTTTAAGCAGGAGGGAGTAAAGGTTGACGAAATGCTGGGCCACGGCGGTTATTTCAAGACCGAAAAGGTCGGACAGAGCATAGCCGCAGCCGCTATCGATGCGCCGGTTTCCGTAATGGAGACAGCGGGAGAGGGCGGAGCCTGGGGTATAGCACTTCTGGCAGCTTATATGGCAGACAAAAAAGAGGGACAGAGCCTTTCCGATTATCTGGCACAGGTGATCTTTGCCGGCATGGACGTTAAGAAGCTCTCACCCGACGCAGAGGATGTGGCCGGATTCGAGAAGTTCATGGAGCTCTACAGAAAGGGCCTTGAGACCGAGAAGGCCGCAGCCGATCTGTTTGCCGTTTAATGACCGGTAAAAGACCGGTCGAAAAGAATAGGATCACTGAGAGGTAGATCAATGCTCGAAGAGTTAAAGAAACAGGTATACGAAGCCAATATGCTGCTTCCCGAGTATAAGCTCATAACCTTTACCTGGGGAAATGTCAGCGGCATCGACAGGGAAAAGGGGCTGTTTGTGATAAAGCCCAGCGGAGTCGAGTACGAAAAGCTCCGCCCCGAAGACATGGTAGTATTGAACCTCGACGGAGAAGTTGTGGAGGGGACCTTGCGCCCCTCCTCTGACACTCCGACGCATCTCGAGATATACAGGAATTTTAAGGAGGTGGGAGGTGTTGTACACACCCACTCATCCTACGCCACCAGCTGGGCACAGTCCGGACTTAGCATACCCTGCTACGGAACTACCCATGCGGATTATTTTTATGGCGACATTCCCTGTGTGAGATGCCTTACAAAAGAGGAGATCGAAGACGCCTACGAGACCAACACCGGCAAGCTCATCGTAAGTGAGTTTGAGCGCATGGGCAGGGACCCCATGGCAGTGCCGGCTGTACTTTGCAAGAACCACGGTGTTTTCACCTGGGGCAAGGACGCGGTTGATGCGGTGCACTCCTCCGTTGTAGTGGAAGAGGTTGCAAAGATGGCATTCCGCACAAGACTCATCAATCCCGGTGTGGAGAGCGCCCCCACTGAGCTTCAGGATAAGCACTATTTCAGAAAGCATGGGGCAAATGCTTACTACGGTCAAGATACAGGGGAAACTACTGTGAAGCAGTAGAGGGGTCCCGTATTAGATACAGGGGAAACTACTGCGGAGCAGTAGAGGGGTCCCCGTATCAGCGAGGGAAATGTTTACATTTTCCGAGGAGATAGAAAAAGTAGATCGTTCTAAAATAACTATGAGGAGAATATGAAAAATGAAGATCACACTTAAGGACGGCAGCAGCAAAGAATACGCCGCCGGCACCAGCATAATCGACATCGCTAAAGACATCAGCGAAGGTCTTGCAAGGGTTGCCTGCGCCGGAAGGATAGACGGAGAGGTCAAAGACCTTCGAACTACCCTCGACACAGACTGCACCCTTGAGATAGTGACCGCGACGGAGCCCGACGGACTCCGGGTGATCAGGCACACCGCATCCCATGTTATGGCACAGGCGGTAAAGAACCTTTTCCCCGGAGCAAAGGTCACCATAGGCCCCGCAATAGACGACGGCTTCTACTACGATTTTGACGCCGATCCCTTTTCCAGAGAGGATCTTGACGCCATCGAAGCCGAGATGAAAAAGATCATCAAGGAGGGCCATCCCCTGGAGCGTTTCGAGCTTCCCAGGGAAGAGGCCATAAAGCTGATGGAGGAAAAGGGTGAGCCCTACAAGGTAGAGCTTATAAAGGATCTTCCCGAGGATGCCACCATTTCCTTCTACGATCAGGGAGGCTTTGTGGATCTTTGTGCAGGTCCCCACCTTATGAGCACAAAGGGCATAAAGGCCTATAAACTCATTTCCTCGTCCATGGCCTATTGGAGAGGCGACTCAAACAAGGCCAGGCTTCAGAGGATATATGGAACCGCATACAATAAAAAAGAGGAGCTTGAGGCACACCTCAAGCGCCTCGAAGAGATCAAACTCAGGGACCACAACAGACTGGGCCGTGAGATGAAACTCTTTACCACCGTTGATGTCATCGGGCAGGGGCTTCCCCTGCTGGCTCCCAGGGGCACAAAGATGGTCATGAAGATGCAGCGGTGGATAGAGGACATAGAGGAAAAGGAATGGGGCTATGTGAGGACCAAGACTCCTCTCATGGCAAAGTCGGATCTTTACAAGATCTCCGGACACTGGGATCATTACCTTGACGGCATGTTCCTGCTGGGAGATCCCCAGGATCCCGACTGCATGGCCCTCAGGCCCATGACATGTCCTTTCCAGTACTATGTGTACATGAACGAGCAGCATTCCTACAGGGATCTTCCCATAAGGCTTGCCGAGACCTCCACACTTTTCAGAAACGAGGACTCCGGAGAAATGCACGGCCTTACCAGAGTGCGTCAGTTCACCATCAGCGAGGGACATCTTATCGTGCGTCCCGACCAGATGGTAGAAGAGGTGAAGAGATGTCTCCAGCTGGCAAAGCATGTGCTCACTACCCTGGGCCTTGAGGGAGAGGTTACCTACCATCTTTCCAAGTGCGATCCCGAGGACTTCAAGAAGCCCGAGAATGAAAGAAAGTATATCGACACCTTGGAGAAGTGGGAGCAGGTTGAGCAGCATCTGCGCGACATCCTGAACGAAGTGGGTGTTTCCTACACCGAGGATGTGGGTGAGGCCGCATTCTACGGTCCCAAGATCGATATAAACGCCAAAAACGTTTACGGCAAGGAAGACACCATGATCACCATCCAGTGGGATGAGATGATCGCCGAGAAATTCGGAATGTACTACATTGATGAAAACGGAGATAAGGTGAGACCATTCATAATCCACCGTACCTCCCTGGGCTGCTATGAGAGGACTCTTGCATGGCTCATTGAGTTCTATGCGGGAAAGTTCCCCACCTGGCTCTGCCCCGAGCAGGTCAGGATACTGCCCATATCCGAAAAGTATGCCGATTATGCCGAGAAGGTGCGTAAGGCCCTTGCATCGGCGGATGTGGATGTCACCGTAGACAACCGCTCCGAAAAGATAGGCTTCAAGATACGTGAGGCAAGAATGGACCGCCTTCCCTACATGCTCATTGTGGGTGAAAACGAAGAGGCGGCAGGCACTGTATCCGTAAGGAGCCGTTTTGCCGGAGACGAGGGTGCAAAGTCTCTCGATGACTTTATAGCCCAGATCACGGAAGAGATCAGAACAAAGGCCATTCGAAAAGAAGAAGCGGCCGAGTGATAACAGCGAGGAATACCATGCAGTGGAATGTTGATTTTGAAATAGCATCAATTGTATACCAGGTGGTATTCCTTGTCTTTTTTCTGGTAAAAAAGCGTCTGCCCACACGGCAGAACCGTCTGTATGCGGCGTCGCTGTTGTCGGCTTTTGTCTGTCTTTTGCTGGATGTTTCTACCGCCTATCTGAATTCGTATTCCTATCTGTTTTCACGTGCCGTTCTCTATGGCGCAAACATGGTGTATTTCATCACCATCATCGTGATGGCGGTGCTGTTCTTCAATTACGTGCTGGCCCTTACAAACCAGTATGAATTTTACAAATCATCACTTTATTATGTGCTTATGCTGCCGGCTGTATCCAGCGTGTTCATGACTCTGACCACGCCCGTCACCGGCTTTCTTTTCTCCATAGACGAGACCCTTCATTACAGCCACGGTATCGGTTACAGCATAGCACTGGTATCCGATTCATTCTATGTGATCATTGCTTTCACCTTTGTTTTTGCCATGAGGAAAAGACTCCCTGCACCCAAGAGGTTCAGCATGTATTTCGCCTGCATTCCCACGGTTGTCGGTGTATTGCTCCAGGCGGTGTGCTTTCCCACTGTGCTGCTGGTGAACGCCATGACCACCCTTTCCTTTACGGTCATCTATCTTTCCCTGGAAAACCCCGACATGTATATAGACAATTCATCGGGAATGTTCAACGGAGATGCTTTCAAGGAAATGGCCTATGAGGCCATCAAGCAGGGAAAGCCTTTTTCCTGTATCTTCCTCACCATATCCGATTACAAAAATCTTGATGCGGTATACGGAACAGAGAATATCGACGCTGCCACCATGGAGGTGGTAAGGTATCTGCGCAAGATGTATTTTGCCAGGAACATCTGCCGTCTGCAGCCCTGGACCTTTGTTATCCATGAGAGTGCAAGCGGAGATTACGAAGAGATAGTCAGGGCCCTTACCGGGCGTTTCTCGAAGCCCTTTGCCGGCATCAATGCCCAGCTCAATTTTGAACCCGAGATAGTTGTCCTGCCTTACTGGCACATGCCCTCGGATGTGGCGGGGATAGAGTCCGTATACAACTTTGTCATGTCAAAGAACGGTCCTCACAAGCCCGGAACGGTCATCGAGGTAAACGAGCGCCTCATAGGCCGCATGGAGCATGAGAGGGCGGTTGAGCACGCCATAGAGAACGCCATATCCATGGGCAGTATCCAGATCTATTACCAGCCCATTTTCTCCGCAACGGAGGACAGGATCACCTCCTGCGAGGCTCTTGCAAGGCTTTTCGATGAAAACATCGGTTTTATTTCTCCCGAGGAGTTCATCAAAAAGGCGGAGGAGACCGGAAGTATCGGAAATCTGGGTACCCAGATCTTTGAAAAGGTATGCCTTTTTATCAAGGAGCACAAGCCCGAGCAGTACGGCGTCAGGCATGTCCATGTGAACCTGTCTCCCATGCAGTTCAAGCAGGAGAATCTGGCAAAGGACCTTATCGAACTCACGGACAGATATAATCTGGACAGGAGCATGATAGTGCTTGAGATCACTGAGACCGCAGCAGTGGAGGAGAGCCTTATTATCCACGGAAACATGAACAGGCTCATTTCCGCCGGCTTCACCTTCTCACTTGACGATTACGGAACCGGCTTCTCCAATACCGCTTCCATCATCAGACTGCCCTTCACCTCCGTGAAGCTGGACAAGTCCCTTATATGGGCATTCTTCAACAGACAGAGCGACATACTTCCCGATCTGATCAGTATGTTCATCCACCAGAAGCTTGAGCTTATCGCCGAGGGCGTTGAGACCAGAGAGATGGTCCACACTCTGGGGTCCATGAACTGCGTCAATATGCAGGGCTTCTATTTCGCAAAGCCCCTGCCTCCCAGAGAGTTCATGTCCTATGTCTGGGAGTTTAACCGTGCCGACAACTCAAAGGCACTGATCAGCTGACAAAGGAGATCTCATGAAACGCTCTTACGTTTTCCCCCTGTTTTTTTCACTTGTTTTCATATTGCTGACCTCGGTCTGGGGCAGTCCGCTCTATTACAAAACCTTTGGCGCGGACTCTTCTTTTTTCTCCATGATAGGCAGGCTCATACTGGACGGAAAGGTTATGTACAGGGACTATGTTGACGTCAAGGGTCCCGTTTTCTTTTTCTGGGAGGCCTTCGGACAGCTCTTTTTCAAGGGCAGGACCGGAGTGTTTTTCATCGAGTGTATCTGCATCCTGTTCACGGAGTTTTTCTTGTGCAGGTTCTGCGATCTCAGGGAGCTTTCCCGCGGAGGCTTCATCTTAGTCCATGTGGTCTTTTACACTTTGCTTGTGGGGGCGCTCTGGGGCGGAAATACCCTTGAGGAATATGTGCTGCCTCTGCTCCTTGCATGCACCTGTATCACCCTGGGATTTTTAAAGAACGGCACGTACAAAAATACTGAAGTCATCTTTATGGGACTTGCCTTCGGCATATGTCTGTTTTCCAAGGTAACGGTGTCGGCACCCATCATCGCAGTGGTGCTTTTTATAAGCCAAAGACTGATAAAGGAAAAACGTTTTAAGGAGCTGGGGAAGTGCGCCGCACTTTTTGCCGCCGGGATCCTGATAATAGCTGTTCCGGTTTTGGCCTGGTACGCCTTTAAGGGAGCCCTGGGAGATATGCTGGAATGGAGCTTTCACAAGGCATTTTTAAGAGCAGTGGATACAAATTATGACGTGAGCGGAAACGAGTTCAATGACACGGGACTGAAGATGCGCCTTCTCTGCATGCTTCCGGTGATCTGTGCCCTGCTCACCGGTATCAGCCTGCTCTTTCAGGGGAAAAAGAGCGAAGACAGGGATGCGGGGGAAAGAGGAGCCCTTCTGACTCTCATGAGCGCCCTGGTATTTGCTTCCCTGTGGTTTGGGACCTCATACATTTACTATTACATCATGGAACTCCCGGTGGTCATTCTTACCGTGGCGGAGCTTTACACAGACCTTAAGGCAGCCGAAAAGAGTACCCTGAGCTGGGCCAGATCAAGAGCGGTGCTGGTGATGCTCCTCATAAGCTGCATCGTCTTTGCCCGGGATTTCCTTGAGAACCTGCCGGCATACAGGATCATACTCACGACGAATGCCACAGAGCTCATCGAAGAGCAGCTGACAAAGCTTTACAGCGTGATCCCCGGGGATGAAAAGGAAGACGTGCTGTATCTCTCCCCGGGCCCCATGTTTTTTGAGGTTAACGGGATCGTACCCAACACCAGGTGTCCCAACAACCTTGGGTATTTCTGCGATCTGGATGAGGGGATCTATTCGGAGGTGAAGGGTGCCCTGGAGGGTCCTGAGAGACCGAAGTGGATAGTGACGGGACATCTCGAAGAGCTGGGGCTTCCGGAGATACAGGACCTGGTAAAAGAAAGCTACAGCCTTTACGCCAAGGGCGATCTTAACAATATATACATACTGAAGACCGAAAAGCCTCAGTGAAATACAAGCTGGACCAGAATCATGTAGCAGATGGTTCCGGGGATGATGGAGGCCAGGGTATTCCTGGTCTTTACAAAGATACCTGCGGTAAGGATTCCTGCGATTGCTTCGGGCAGACCGTGAGGGGCTTTGAAAACGGAAACGTCCTTCATGCAGTAGACCACCAGCATGGCCATAACGGAATAGGGCAGAACTCTCCCGAGATAATCAACATACGGGGGAGTTTTTTTGTCCTTAAAAAGCACAAAGGGAAGGCCCCTTAGTATGATGGTTCCTATGCTCATCACGGCGATGAGGGCTATGGTATGTCTGTCATCCATTTCGGGTCTCCTTTTTTTCGGTGCCATCCTGTGCAAGAGAAGCCTCGATGCGCTTTCTGGCCAGGGTGAGGACCAGAGTTATGGAAACCATGGATGGTATCAGGAAGTTCTCGGGGCCGAAGATGAGAAGGCACCCAAGAGTGCAGATAAGTCCCGTGAGAGCAGGGAAGTGATCGTGGGAGGTCATCCACTGTTTTACAAAAACGGTGATGAAAAGCGCGGTCATGGAAAAGTCAATGCCCGTGGAATTGAAGCTGAGCTTCGTGCCTATGAGGGCTCCCAGGGCCCCGCCTATGATCCAGTAGCTGTGGTCGAAAAGTGCCACCAGGAACCGGAAAAGATGGGGATCGACGCCCCTGGGCACGAGGTTGTCCACCGTAAGGGCATAGGTTTCGTCCGTAAGGGAAAAAATCAGATAGGGCTTTTTCAGTCCGGCGCCCTTGTACAGTGGAAGCATGGATATTCCGTAAAATATGTGCCTTGCATTCACCGCAAGGGTGGTGATGGCGGCGGAGACTATGGATGCGGAGGATGCGATGAGGGAAACCCCCACATACTGCATGGTGCCTCCGTATACAACAATGCACATGAGGACGGCCCAGGGGACTCCGTAGCCGGCCTTAGCCAGCAGTACCCCGAAGCCGATGCCCAGAAATATGTATCCGCTCATAACGGGAGCAGTGGTTATCAGAACCTTTTTCAGGAGCTGAAGCGTTGACATGGATGTTGAAATACCTCTCTTAAACTGTTATAATAAGTCATTGAATTATGCTTGGGAATACTGTGCGCACAGCGTCCCATATTGTACTACAATCACTTCAAATAGTCAAAGCGAACGGAGGTATTCATGAGAAAATATATTGCCGAGTTTATAGGCACTTTCACACTGGTATTCATGGGCTGCGGAACAGCCATGCTGGTGGGGTGCGACCCCGCCGAGGGAACGGGTTATCTTCTTACGGCCCTGGCATTCGGACTTTCCATAGTTGCCTGTGCCTACAGCATCGGAAACATCTCCGGCTGCCATGTCAATCCCGCGGTTTCACTGGCGGTGCTCATAAACGGCGGCCTCACCGCAGGTGAATTCGGTCTGTATTGCCTTTCACAGGTTCTGGGAGCCATCTTCGGAAGCGGCGCCCTCGCTGTTGTATTCAAGGTGGGCTTTGTTAATGACGCCACCGGCGGATACGGGTCCAACGCCCTCGCGGGAGTTGGGTACAGCGCCATAGCGGGGCTTCTTGTGGAGTTCATCCTCACCTTTATCTTCGTAATGACCATTCTCGGCGTCACATCCGAAAAGGCGGGCCACGGATCCTTCGGCGGCCTGATCATAGGAGCAGCCCTGACCTTTGTGCATATCTTCGGCATCGGACTTACGGGAACAAGCGTAAATCCCGCACGCAGCCTGGCACCTGCCATCTTCTGCGCCATTGCCGGAGACACCTCGGCCATTGCATCCCTGTGGGTGTTCATTGTGGGACCCTTTGCCGGGGCGGCGGCTGCGGCGTTTGTTTACAGGGCACTTGAAAACGAGGAGTGATATGTCGGAGTCGGCCTTTAACAGAGCCCTTTCAAATTTTACATACGAGGTTGCCTGCAGACGTGGTATCAGGCACCTGTACGATCTGGGCTACGATGTGGACTCCATACTTAAGGAACTGTCCTATCCGGCAAAGCGGGAGACCGTGGAGCGCGAAATAAAGGAATACCGCGAGGAAAAGGAAAAACAGGCTGCGGGCGCAAAACTTCCCACCTATGTCTCGGAGACCGATGAACTGGGCCGCAGCACTTTCAGGAGAGTTGATACCTGAAAATTATCCCCGAACTATAAGGGTTTAACATAGATGTAACCTAAGTGACAAAAAAGGAGGCGGAGAATGAAAGGACGTATTCACAGATTACAGAAGGCCTTTTTGAGCACGGTGCTCTCGGCTGCCATGGTCGTGGGCAGCATCCAGCCCGCAGTTTACGCGGCTGCACCGGAAGAGGTCGTTACTGAACAGCTTACTGAAGAAAAGACCAAAGACACCCTCAGAGATATGGTGAGCGATGAAGCCTACCCCAACGGGCTTATAGAGTTTGGTCAGACACTTTATGAGATAAAAGAGGGCGGAGAAGATATTATTACCGTGGTCCGCGAAGGCAATACGGACAACAGCGCCGGCGTTACCTTCAAGGCGGTGGATGTATCCGCAAAATATGGAATGGATTACACCCTGTCAGTCAGAGAAGGATCCGGCAGGGATAAGGAGCGCGAGCTCGAGGGGAATCCCGACACCCGTCCCCTTGTGATGGATGATGCCGAGGTTCTCCCCGAGGACGCGGGAGATATTGAGGTTGAACAGACCATTGAGGAGAGCGCTGAGGAAGCGGTTGCAGAGGATGCGGCCGAGGAGAGCACGGAGGAAGCGGTTGCAGAGGATGCGGCCGAGGAGTCGGTAGAGCAGACCGCAGCCGGTGAGGAAGTGGTTTCGTCTCTGGATGGAGAAGAGTCAGATGAGGCCGATGATCCCATAACCGAGCCCGAGAGGGAAAAGGCAGAGGAGCCCGTTTCCGCAGCCGAGAGCGACGCTGAAGAAGAGCCTGTAAGGGACGAGGTTGCCGAGGAGCCGGTAGCTGAGGAAGAGTCTCCCGAAGAGACCGTTGTCGAGGAAGACGCTGCAGAAGAAAAGGTGACGGAGAAAACCATCCCCGCCAGAAATACCGGACTTGCCAATGCATACTACATGCAGAACGGCGAGACGGCTCCCGTGAGAGACTGGAGACAGTACTCGGATGATGAGGTAGAGCCCGAGATCAAGGAAGCCATGGACAAGGGCGAGGAGCAGTCCATTGCTGCCATGAAAGATGTTGAGGGCGTGGTTTACAGAGTAAATTTTGCCCCCGGCGAGTATAAAAAAGAAATCGCAGTCAAGGTAAACAAGGACGGAGTATCCGAGTCCGACGAAGTCATCGCTTTCCTTCTGTACGACGAAGAGGGCGCGGAGCTTGGTTCAAACTACCACGGCTATGTGAACATAAAGGATATCGACGAAAAGCAGGACAACATCTTCTCCATGAAGGAGAGCAGGGTCCGTGTCCTGCCCGGTGAGAGCTATGCAAAGGTATCCATAGTAAGGACAGGCGGAACAGAGCAGATGGCCATGGTCAACGTGGGCACCAAGGGCGTTACCGCCAAGTCCGGCGAGGATTACGAGTCATTTAACACTGATCTCTTCTTTGCCCCCGGCATAACCGAGAGGGAGTTGCAGATCCCCATCAAGGGCGACCGTGCAGAGAAGAGGACCTTCTATGTGGGTATCAAGAGCAATTCCGAGAAGGTCATCGAAAAGAAGAATGCCACCCTTGTCACCATAGAGCCCCTTGCAGTGGTAAGCGGTGATAATGAGCCCGAGGAGGCTTTGGACGGGGCATCCGATGCTGCGGACACTGCCGCAGAGGAGAGTGATACAAGGCTTACCATAGAGGAAAATGCCGACGGCGACAAGACCTACAGCTACTACTACGCCGACTACACTCATCAGAACGGAAAAGACTCACGCAGAAGTTACTGGATCGCCGGTGACAACGTGGCCCATCAGGGAATAGATATCTCCGGGGCAAAGAGCGTCACCATCAAGTTCACTATGAACGGAGATACCTGGTATCCCTGGCCCTTTTCCAATGCCAGAGGAAAGAAGGCAACCGTACGCCTTGAGTCCGGAAACGGCAAATACCAGGAGATAACCAGGACCACCAGTAATGATAACGACAGCTTTACCGTAACCTTCAACAATAACGGCTGGAGCGATTACAAAAAAGCCTTTATCTCCATCGAGACCTGGGGTACGGGCTGCATGAAGAATGCAAACACCTGGCTTAATATCAAGGACAAGATGGAAGTCACCTATTCCACGGTGAAGTTCAATCTGCAGAACGGTAATGCCGAGAATAAATACACGGAGAAGACCTATACCCAGCAGAAAGAGTATTCTACCCATGACAGCTTCTTCCTGGGGACTGCATCTTTCGACGCGTCAAAGTCGGATGTTTACAGCAAATCTTTCGATGTCGGCAATGCGCTTAACATCTATTATCACTTTGCAAATAAGCCCAACTCCGCAAATATCCTGCCTTCCGCGGAAAACATCGAGATCAAGGGCTACAAGATCAAAAAGAATACCGGAAACAACAAGTGGAGCGACGAGCTGATAAAGAGCGGTACCATAATAGATACGGCGTGGGTTAACTCCCATGCAAAGGATTACAGGCAGAGCGACGACTCCTTTATCCTGGCTCCTGTATGCGGGCCCAAAAGGGTAAAGGTTACCTTCCAGAACACCGACAGCAAGAAGGGTAATTACAAGGGATATTCCGACAACGAATCCTTTGAGATGAACTGTCTGGACACCCTTGATATCAGCAGCGCCACAAAGTCGGGATACGCCGTAAAGGCCATCCAGATGGACTATGGCAATTACACAGCATCCTCGATAAACCTGGCAGACAAGAACAGGCTGGTGGCAGGCTTTGGCGGTAAGTACAATAAGACCGCTACCGTTAATCTGATCTATGACACCACCCACCTCAGAGTCCTGGCAGATCCCCTCTTTAAGGGCAAGGATTCCGTCAAGCTGGGCAAGGTGTTCTACGCAGACGATGAGAACAAGAAAACCTGGATCGGTGACTGGCAGAACATCATCGACGTCCAGGGCGTAAACATGTACAAGACATACAACCTTGTGGGCATGACCGAGCTTGAAAAGGACGCATCGGGTCAGTCGGGCGCCAGCAAGTACAGGGTTGTATGGAGAGACGGAACCCTCGACGACGACGAGGACGGCGTTATGTCCGAGGATCCCTCCTATACCAGCTTTAAGGTGTCGAGGGGTAATGTGCTTCCTTACATCATGAAGCGCACCACCGGACGCGTATACTACAATTTCGAACCAAAGGCTGAGGCAGGCAATCCCGCCGATATCGAGGGCTTCTTAAATCTGCAGGATGAGTATCTCATCTCCGGCAAAAAGACAGAGAGAGGTCTCAACAAGGCCCAGGTTGTGGTTGATTACAACGAAGGGACTACGGCACACGGACAGTCACATGACAAGAGGCTTTCCGGAGACGGATATTTCAGGATCGCCTCCAACGAATTCAGCCCTTATAATGTATATCTTGTAAACATCAGTTATGACGGTCCCGAGGGCAGCATCAACGTGGGCGCTCCCATCTATCCCGCCGACTGCACCAACGTGGTAGTGAAGGCGCAGGATGACATGCCTATAAAGGATGTGACCCTCTACAAGCACACCAAGGAGTGGAAGACCCTTACCCAGGAGGCTGATAAATGGGAGGTTGTCACTCCCACCGGCTTCTACGACGGTTACTTCATAGACTTCACCGTGGGTACCGACAAGACCAATACCGACGAGGACAAGGCATACCGCGTGGAAATGACAGCCGACAAATCCGGCGTTGAGACCACCGAGGGCGTGCTCCAGTTCTACGACGGAGATTCTCCCATTGGCGACCCTGTAAAGGGTGAGCCCATCGCAAAGGGTCTGGGACGATTCAGATTCGAATTCAAGCCCGATGCCATGAAACTTAAGCCCGGCGTTACCGCAAGGGTTAAATTCACCGACGGCCAGGGCCACGAGTATCTGGAGAGAGAGCTTGGCCTCAAGCTTTCACAGGAGGTTGGAACTCTTACACTTCTCAACGAGTTCGCAATGAACTGCGGCGTGAACATCGACTTCCTCAGCAATGTTGATTCCCGATTCTTCATGGGATGGGCCGGAAGTTTTGACGAATTCCAGACCGCCTCGGACGATTCCGGCGACAAGATCCTTACCATAGGAATCGGCAAGCAGATCGCTGAGAAGACAAAGGACAACAAAAAGACCAAGCTTCAGGAGGCTGCCGAAAAGCTGATTGAGGCCGATGAGGATATCGGAGCGAAGAACCAGGCACTTAAGAAGGCTGAAGAAGCTAAGAATGCTCAGGGCGCCGGAGAAAAAGAGAAGAAAGCATACAAAGAGGCCAAGGAGGCCTACGACAAGGCCAAGTCCGACAGGATCGAAAAGGCCGATAAATACGATGAGGAGGCCGACAAGACCCAAGAGAACGGCCCCGAGAAGAAATCCACAAAGATAGGCGGCAAGCTTGAGATCGCCCTGGGAGTGAGACTGGTGCTCACCTACGCCTTTGACGGCGAAAAGTCCATGTACTACTTCAAATCCATGATGATCACCGCAAAGCTCACCGTGAAGGGAAGCGTTGACATCAAGTTCCAGCTGCCCTGGGGCTTTACCATCAACATCGGTATCGAGGCCGGCGGTGACATAGGCGCAAGTTTCATAGTAAGAGAGCGCACCGACGACGAGATCAAGGCCAAGGAGGCTAGACAGTACGCCGGAGGCGGAGACAAGGACAAGCTGGATTACTTCATCTGGAAGAGCAAGGACTTTGAACGGGAGGGCAATCTGAACATTGCGCCGTACATAACCCTGAAGGTTGGTGCCGGAGCACTCTTCGGAGCGCTGGAGGCAAACATTTCGGGTACAGCAGCCTTTGACTTTAACTTCTACACCGGTGATACCGATCATACCGGTACGGTGAAGCTTTCCGCAACGGTAACCGCAAAGGTCATCTTTGTATTCACATATGAGAAGCAGATCGCGGAAAAGACATTCCCTCTCTTCGGAGTAGATGATGAGGGTGACAACGCCTTAGAGGGCGCCTTTGAGGAGGCTCTTTCCGAGCTGCAGAACGAAAATGCCTTAAACGAGAGCCTGGGCATGCTTGATAAGGTCGACTTCAGCTACATGAAGAACGGCTCAAAGTGGAAGAGCACCCACAGGATCAATGAGGAGCTTGAAAAATCCGCAAGAGGTGAAGAGGGTGCAGACCGCAGTCTGGACGAGGATCCCGAGGTATATGCCGAGGCATCCATAGCCGACAAGATCGTGGAGAATCCCGAGTTTGATATGGCTCCCCTCTCAACAGGCTCCAACGGAAACAACAGGTTTGTGGCTGTATTCACCAGTGTCCCTGCAGACAGGGTTGATGACCAGGACCATAAAGAGAACGAAAGAGCAGCATACTACACCGTATACAACAATGGCTGGAGCACACCGGCTCTTATAGACGACGACGGTACCCTGGATATGGATACCAGAGTATTCTCACTGGGAGACAAGGGCGCTCTCATGGTTTGGTCATCTGTAGATGAGGAATATGCTAAGAACACCCCCATTAACAAGCGTCAGATGGCCATGAACCTTAAGTGTCGCATTATCAGCGAGATCGGAAATGTGTCGAAACCGATGTATATCACCAAGAATGCCATTGATACCGCAGCGGTTTCCGCAAACAGTGTATCACCGGATTCCCTTCCGGATTTTTCGGATTTTACCTGCGATGTTGCGGCAAATGTCGCATACAATGATGACGGATTCGTGGTCTTCTACGAAAAGAAGGAGTACAAAGACAGTGAAACGGCCATAGGAGATGTGGTCTACCCTGAGATTGATGTCTTTGCCGCAAGAACCTTTAAGTTTAGAAAGACCGGCTCTGACAATCCATTCGACGGAACCTGGGATGAGGGCACATCCGATCAGGACGTAAATGAGGTAAAGAAGTATATCACAGAGAGATATAAGGATAAGTATAACCTCACCGACGAGCAGATCAACGAAAGAACCGAAGCATATATAAAATGCTTCTATGGACAGAAGATGTTCGAGTATCTGCCTAAGATATCCCTGGAGGAGGAGATTTACACACCGGCTGATCTTGAGGCGGCTGAGGATGTATCAAACGCTCCACAGGTCGGCTACTGGAAGGAGGGCACCGAGGCCACAGTGCATACCCTGTCATCAAACAATGCAGTGATACTGGACAGCGATGCCATCAGCTACAACAACCTTGGTCTCTTTGCCTATACTCTTGACTGGGATTCGGATCTTGAGAATTACAACGACAGAGAGATC
>JAFYEL010000099.1 GCA_017544285.1 Lachnospiraceae bacterium
GGCAGTAACAGGATGGCCGGCAACTTCTCTCGGACAGATCAGTGTGAACACCTCGGGTGAGTCCACGTATTTCACTATGACCGCATTGCCATCATCATCCAAAACAAAGGTGAACCTGTCGTCTAGGACATGATGGTATCCGCACTTTCCGGCTTCACCGCCTCTTCCTTCGGAGACTCTGCCTCTTCATTTGAAGTCTCCGCCTCTTCATACAGTACCTCTGTTTCTTCCACAGGTTCTGTCTCAGCAGCCCATATCGACGTTTGCGAAGTAAGCATCGCCGCGGAAAGTATAAGTGCCAGCATTCGTTTTTTCATTTCTGTTCCTTTCGTCCTGGTCCGGTTGTCAGAAAACTCTTAGATCACTGCGTTATGGGCAGGGTCTGTTCACCCACATAATTACTGCCCTTTGCGTATATCCTCACGCTCTTGCCGTCGGCTGCAAACTCAAACCCGAAGTCCTTCTTTGAAAGCTTCACGGTCCTGTCGCCAATGACAGGGTTGTACTGATTCATGTCGCTTTCCACAACCTCTGTCTCCTCCTCGGGCACTGCAGGCTCTCCCCGCTTACCGATCTCTATGGTCTGGGGAAGTGAGTTCAGTTTCTCGTTGTCCTTTGATATATGGATAATGGTATGGGTCAAGCCCGGTAAGATAAACACTGCCGTCCCATTCGGCCTTCGGAGTCTCATACCTTATCTCCGGCAAGGGCAGGCAGTACAATGGTCCTTAATCCATAGCAGAACTCAAAAGTGTGACATGGCGCGGTTGAAATTAATGAGGCAGCCCTCAAGTATTATCTTCTTCTCGTTGTCAGTGAGGGGAGCCATTGTCAGTTCAAACTCCTTAAGTTCTCCGCCCTTTACAACGTATGCCTTAAATTCCTCTTTTCCGCCTTCCACGGCAGCTCTTATCCCGGGGATGAACAGATAATCTCCGTTTCCAAAAGGCAGCTCTCCCTCTTTGATCAGGAAGGGCAGCATGCCCCAGTTTATAAGGTTAGAACGGTATCTCTTGGTGGCGTATTCGTTGGCGATGTTTGCCCAGCCTCCCAATACCTTCTGACAGGATGCGGCCTGTTCCCTGGCGGAGCCGTCTCCGGGCTTTACCGCGAAAATGGTGGAGCCTACGCCGGTATTCGAAGAATTGATCTCACCGAACCCGGTCTTTATCACATCTATGGCGCCGCGAAGCTCCTTTATGCTATCCTTTGCGTCCACGCCCTTTCCGAGGGAGGCATCATCAAATACCGCATTTCCTGCATCACCAAAAATATCGATGTCATGCTCTCTGGCCTTCTCTGCCTTCTGGACCTCCTTTGCCCTGCCCACATAGGCGGGATCCTTTCTGGAGAGGGTGAACTCTGCCAGCCCCAGAGGGTTTGAACGGTATGAAGAAGTCTCACCCGAGGGAATGAGCTCGTCGGTAGTGGTGACGGGATCGTGGATCTCCGATACCACCTTGAGAATGAGATTGTCAGTGAGTGCGCACATGGCCGGCCAGTCCTTGATATTGGGACCAAGCTTCAGCTCGGCCTTCGGATCCGCAACTCCCTTTGAATCAAAGACTCTGTTGGCATAGATCTTTGAATCAAAGAAGTACTTATACTCGCCGAAGCTGCCATCGAAGCTGTCTGCCCCGGTGAGTCTTCCGCCGTTGGCAGCGGTTGCCGCTATCGACCTGGCATCCATAAGAGCCACTGATGAGATCTGTCCGCTCTGAAGCTTTGAACCCTCCCTGTTGGGGAAGTTCCTGGTGCTGTGTCTTATGGAGAGTGCACCATTGGAAGGTGTGTCGCCGGCACCGAAGCAGGGACCGCAGAATGCAGTCTTTACTATTGCTCCGGATTCGATAAGAGAAGCGACCGAGCCGTTCTTTACCAGCTCCATGTAAATGGGCGTGGATGCGGGATAAACGGAAAGTGTGAATTCATCAGATCCCGTATAATGTCCCTTCAGGATGTCGGCTGCAGCGCAGATATTTTCAAAACCGCCTCCGGCACATCCGGCTATGATACCCTGTTCAACATAAAGATGTCCGTCCCTTATCTTGTCGGAAAGGGAGTACTCGATCTTGTCTCCGAAGGAAACCTTTGCTCTCTTTTCAACCTCGTGGAGGATATCCGCGGTGTTTGCGTTCACCTCATCTATGGTGTAGGTACAGCTGGGATGGAAGGGCATGGCTATCATGGGTCTGATCTTGGAAAGATCCACCTCTATGGCTGCGTCATAATAAGCACCCTCTTCCGGTGAAACCGGCTTGTAATCGCCGCTCCTGCCGTGGATATCATAGAATTCCTTTATTTTGTCATCGTCTGTCTGCCAGATGGAGGAAAGGCAGGTGGTCTCCGTGGTCATCACGTCCACTCCGATCCTGAAATCGGCTGAGAGCTTTGACACTCCGGGTCCCACAAACTCCATCACCTTGTTCTTTACAAAACCGTTGTCAAAAACAGCGCCGATTATGGCAAGGGCCACATCCTGAGGACCCACGCCCTTTACCGGCTCTCCCTTGAGATATACGGCTACCACCTGAGGCATATCGATATCGTAGGTCTGCTTTAAGAGCTGCTTTACCAGCTCTCCGCCTCCCTCACCTATTGCCATGGTGCCCAGTGCACCGTAGCGTGTGTGGGAATCCGACCCAAGGATCATGCCGCCGCAGGTTGCCAGCATCTCTCTGGCGTACTGATGGATCACCGCCTGATGAGGGGGCACGTAAACTCCGCCGTATTTTTTTGCCGCAGTCAGACCGAATACATGATCATCCTCGTTTATGGTACCGCCCACAGCGCAGAGGGAGTTGTGGCAGTTTGTCAGCACATAGGGCATGGGAAAGCTCTCAAGTCCCGACGCCCTGGCAGTCTGTATGATACCTACAAAGGTGATATCATGGCTGGTGAGCTTGTCAAAGCGTACTCTGAGTTTTTTCATGTCCGAAGAGGTGTTGTGAGCCTTCAGGATCCCGTAGGCCATGGTGCGCTCTCTTGCCTCCTCCTGTGAGCAGCCCTCGGGGGCTGTGTCCCTTAAGGCTCCGTTAACCAGGTATGTTCCGTTTTCGTAAAGCTTGATCATTGTATTTCCTTTCTGATGCGTATTTTCCTGTTCTCAGTTCGCAAGGGGTATCGGTTTTTCTCCCACAAAGTTCTTGCTCTTTGCGGTGATGGTCACCTTTGTCTTCTTTTTGTTTACCTGAACGATCTTGTTGTTCTTCACCTTCACAACGGGAGTCACGTAAGAAGCTATGGATATGTTCTCACTTACGGTCACGTCCCTGCTGTACTTTTTCGGCTTTTCCTTATCAAGGTTTGTCTTGTGTACAAATCCGTTGTATGAAACACTCTTCTTAACCCATACGGTAAGGGTAACGGGATTTCCGTTCTCATCCTCCTTGTATGGAATTCTTCACCGCACTCGGGGTGTGGGAGTAATAACACACAGAGGCTCCGCATAGATATACTAAGGGAGCCTCTTTGCCATCTTATTTCGTCTTTCTGCTTTCTCTCTTCTTGGGCACCTTTACCTTGTCAAGATGCCAGATCTCATCCACATACTGCTGGATGGTACGATCCGAGGTAAACTTGCCGGAGCATGCCACGTTGAGTATCGCGCTCCTTGCCCAGCCGGCCTCATTTCTGTACGCCTTTTCAACTCTCTCATGAGCCTCGGCATATGAGCGGAAATCCTTGAGGATGAAATATGCATCCGCCTTGCTGGTGCTCTGGGTGTTCAGCAGTGAATTGTACAGATCCCTGAACCTCTCGGGATCATCGGGTGAGTAGGTACCGTTGATCAGCTGCATCAGCACGCCGCGCACGTCACCGTCATTGTTGAATATCTCAGTGGGGTTGTAACCGCCGTTGTTCTCGTAGTTGATAACCTCCTGTGAGGAAAGACCGAAGATAAAGGCATTTTCCTCACCCACTTCCTCGACTATCTCCACATTGGCGCCGTCCATGGTGCCAAGTGTGATAGCTCCGTTCAACATGAACTTCATGTTTCCGGTACCGGAGGCCTCCTTGGAAGCGGTTGATATCTGCTCGGAAACATCGGCTGCCGCAAAGATCAGCTCTGCGTTGGAAACCCTGTAGTCCTCAATGAACACAACCTTGATCTTTCCGTTTATGGAAGCGTCGTTGTTGATCACATCGGCTACCGAATTTATGAGCTTGATGGTGAGCTTTGCATTTTTGTAGCCCGCCGCAGCCTTGGCTCCGAATATGAAGGTCCTGGGATAGAAATCTATCTCGGGATTGGTCTTTAATCTGTTGTAAAGGTACATTACATGGAGTATGTTGAGGAGCTGCCTCTTGTACTCGTGAAGCCTCTTGACCTGTACGTCAAAGATGGAACGGGGATCGACTTCGATTCCGTTGTGCTCTCTGATATACTTTGCCAGCCGGAGCTTGTTCTGATACTTGATGTTCATAAACTCCTGCTGTGCCTTTTCGTCGTCTGCATATACGGCGAGCTTTTTGATCTTGGGCAGGTCGGTGATCCACTCATCTCCCACATGGGAGGTTACCCAGGCGGCAAGCTTGGGATTTCCGTGGAGCAGGAACCTTCTCTGGGTGATGCCGTTGGTCTTGTTGTTGAACTTCTCGGGCATCATCTCGTAGAAATCACGAAGCTCCTGATTCTTTAAGATCTCGGTGTGGAGACGGGCAACGCCGTTTACGGAGTAGCCTGCGCAGATGGCAAGGTGCGCCATCTTTACCTGTCCGTCGTAGATGATGGCCATCTTGCGGATCTTTTCCTGGTTGCCGGGATACTTCTGTGAGATCTGCTCGACAAAGCGTCTGTTGATCTCTTCAATGATCTGGTATACACGGGGAAGAAGTCTGGAGAACAGCTCAATGGGCCATTTCTCAAGAGCCTCTGCCATGATGGTGTGGTTTGTGTAAGCGCAGGTCTTTGTGGTGACATCCCATGCCTCGTCCCAGGTGAGCTTGTAGTCATCCATGAGTATTCTCATGAGCTCGCCGATGGCAACAGTGGGATGGGTATCGTTGAGCTGGAAGGTAACCTTTTCGTGGAACTTCCTGATATCGTCATGGGTGCGCATGTACTTTTCAACCGCCTCCTGAACGGAAGCCGAAATGAAGAAGTACTGCTGCTTAAGACGAAGCTCTTTTCCTGCGTAATGGTTGTCGTTGGGATAGAGGACCTCAACGATGTTCCTTGCCAGGTTTTCCTGCTCAACGGCCTTTCTGTAATCACCCTGGTCAAAGGAATCCAGCTGGAAGCACTCAACAGGCTCCGCATCCCAGATCCTCAGAGTATTTACCACACGGTTTCCGTAACCGACGACGGGCATATCGCAGGGAACGGCCTTTACGGACTGATACCCCTCCTGATGGAAGTGCTGGCGTCCGTTGGCATCGGTATCAACCGCAACATATCCGCCGAACTTGATCTCTTTTGTGTACTCGGGACGGCGCAGCTCAAAGGGATTTCCGTCCTTAAGCCAGTTGTCGGGAACCTCTACCTGATAACCGTCGCGGATCTGCTGCTTGAACATACCGTAACGATAACGGATACCGCAGCCGTACGCGGGATAACCGAGAGTCGCAAGGGAATCAAGGAAGCAGGCTGCAAGCCTTCCCAGACCGCCGTTACCGAGAGCGGCGTCTCTTTCCTGATCCTCAACCACGTTTATATCAACTCCCAGCTCCTTGAGAGCCTTCTTTACATCGGCGTACATTCCAAGGTTTATGAGGTTGTTTCCCAGGGCCCTGCCCATGAGGAACTCCATTGACAGATAGTATACGGTCTTTGGATCTTTTTTCTCGTATTCTTTCTGAGTGGCCATCCAGTCCTCGATGATCCGCTCCTTAACGGCGAAACATACCGCGTTGAATATCTGGAGATTGTCTGCCTCCTCCAGGTTCTTTCTGTAGAGGACTCTGACGTTGTCCTTTACCTCTTTTTTAAAAGCGTCCTTGTCAAATCCGACGGTTACTGCTGCCATTTAAACCTCCTTTGGTGTGTGGTTAATGGATTCCCTGTAGTTTATGCCTTCTTAACTCCTATGGAAAGATCCTTTCCGTTTATGCTCCACTCCTTTACCTCTCCGACAGGGGCGTCGTAGGAGATCGAAGCGGCCAGGACCTTTTCGGCGATGGGCTTTTCGTTGCGGCGTATGATATCCGCAAGCTCATCGTTTCCGGTGAAGGAAATATCGATCCGGTCCGTTACCTCAAAGTTGATATCCTTTCTCATGGTCTGGATCTTTGAGATTATCTCAAGCACATATCCCTCTTCGATAAGCTCTTCGGTAAGGGTGGTGTCAAGCACCACGGTCTTTCCTTTTTCGGCCTGGGATACGAAGCCCTCTTTCTGTACCATCTCTATGAGGAGATCTTCCTCGGCAAGCTCTACCTGTGAGCCGTTTACCTCAAAGATGAGAGCTCCCTTGTCCCTGAGCTCATCCATGGCCGAGTTTCCGTCAAGACTCTCAAGGTGAGCCTTGATGCCGCCGATGAGCTTTCCGTACTTCGGGCCCACGGTCTTGAGCTGGGGCTTGAAGGAGTAGGAAGTGTACTCTCTCACGTCGTCTGCGTATTCAAGCTCTTTCACATTGAGCTCGTCTTTTATGATCTCGGTGAAGAATCCGGACAGCATGACGTCGGACTTTACTATCATCCTTCCGATGGGCTGTCTGTTCTTTATATTTGAAACATTTCTGCAGGCACGTCCCAAGACCACGATGTCGAGAACCTCCTGCATGCTCTCCTCCAGAAGGGCGTCCACATAGGCGTCGTTCTTTACGGGGTAGTCACACAGATGAATGGACTCCGGTGCCTTTTTGTCCAGTGAGCATACCAGGTTCTGATATATCTCTTCGGTCATGAAGGGTATCATGGGTGCCGCTGCCTTTGATATCTCAACAAGGGCGGTGTAAAGAGTCATGTAGGCGTTTATCTTGTCCTGCTCCATGCCCTTTGCCCAGAAACGCTCGCGGCTGCGGCGCACGTACCAGTTGGACATATCATCCACAAAATCCTGAAGGACTCTTGCGGTCTCGGGGATCCTGTAGTTTTCAAGATGCTCATCGCAAAGGCCCACTGCGGTGTTGAGCTTTGACAGAAGCCACTTGTCCATTACGGAAAGCTTGTCGTACTCAAGCTTGTGCTTTGTGGCGTCGAACTTGTCTATGTTTGCATAGAGCACAAAGAACGCGTAGGTGTTCCAGAGTGTGCCCAGGAACTTTCTCTGTCCCTCCTGCACCGCGCCGCCGTGGAAGCGGTTGGGAAGCCAGGGTGCGGAGTTGATGTAGAAATACCAGCGGATGGCATCTGCGCCGTAGGTGGCCAGGGCGTCAAAGGGGTCTACTGCGTTACCCTTGGACTTGCTCATCTTCTGGCCGTTTTCATCCTGGACATGGCCGAGGACGATAACGTTTTCATATGGAGCCTTTCCGAACAGCAGGGTGGACTCGGCCATCAGTGAGTGGAACCAGCCTCTGGTCTGATCCACTGCCTCGGAAATGAACTGTGCCGGGAACTGCTGCTCAAAGAGGTCTTTATTTTCGAAGGGATAATGATGCTGTGCGAAGGGCATTGCTCCGGAATCGAACCAGCAGTCGATAACCTCGGGAACCCTGCGCATGGTCTTTCCGCACTTTTCGCACTTAAAGGTTACGGCGTCGATATAAGGTCTGTGGAGTTCTACCTTTGCATCGTCGGGGTTGCCGGAAAGCTCGGCAAGCTGCGCCCTGCTGCCCACCGATACCTGATGGTGGCAGTCCTCACACTCCCAGATGTTAAGGGGAGTTCCCCAGTAACGGTTTCTGGAGATGGCCCAGTCCTGAATGTTCTCAAGCCAGTTTCCGAAACGACCCTTTCCTATGGAATCGGGGATCCAGTTTACGGTGTTGTTGTTGCGGATGAGCTCGTCTCTGACCGCGGTCTCCTTGATATACCATGACTCCCTTGCGTAGTAGATGAGGGGAGTATCGCAGCGCCAGCAGTGAGGGTACTCATGCTCAAATTTCGGAGCGTCGAAAAGCTTGCCCTCTTTGTCGAGGTCTACAAGAACGTCCTTGTCGGCGTCCTTGACGAACTTGCCTGCGTAAGGGGTCTCCTCAGTCATCTCGCCCTTGCCGTTTACAAACTGAACGAAGGGCATGTCGTATTTCTGACATACACGGTTATCGTCCTCACCGAAGGCGGGAGCGATATGTACGATGCCGGTACCGTCCGACATGGTCACATAGTCGTCAACCACTACGTAGTGGGCTTTTTTATTCTGTTTTGCGGCGCCTATTCCGGCACACTCGAAGAGGGGCTCGTACTCGCGATACTCAAGATCCTTTCCGATATAGGTGTCCAGGATCTGATATGCGGGCTCTCCTTCCTCTCTCTTTATACCGCCCAGAACCGTATCAAGCAGGGCCTTGGCCATATAATATGTATAGCCGTCGGCAGCCTTTACCTTGCAGTAGGTCTCTTCGGGATTAACGCAGAGTGCAAGGTTTGAAGGAAGGGTCCAGGGCGTGGTGGTCCAGGCAAGGAAGTATGCGTTCTCTCCGACAGCCTTGAAGCGGACGATGGCGGATCTTTCCTTTACGGTCTTGTAGCCCTGGGAAACCTCTGCCGTTGAAAGAGGGGTTCCGCAGCGGGGACAGTAGGGAACTATCTTAAAGCCCTTGTACAGAAGACCCTTGTTCCAGATCTCGGTGAGGGCCCACCACTCACTCTCGATAAAGTTGTCGTCATAGGTGACATAGGGGTTGTCCATATCGGCCCAGAAACCGACGGTGCCGGAGAAACCCTCCCACATCCCCTTGTATTTCCACACGGATTCCTTACATTTTTCGATGAAGGGCTCCATGCCGTATTCCTCGATCTGCTCTTTGCCGTTGAGACCCAGAAGCTTTTCAACTTCAAGCTCCACCGGCAGACCGTGGGTATCCCAGCCGGCCTTTCGGGGTACCATGTATCCCTTCATGGTGCGGTACCTGGGGATCATGTCCTTGATAACGCGGGTGAGCACATGGCCTATATGGGGCTTGCCGTTTGCAGTGGGCGGGCCGTCATAAAAAGTATAGGTAGGACCGTCCTTGCGGATCTCCATGCTCTTTCTGAAAATGTCGTTTTCCTTCCAGAATTTTTCGACTTCTTTTTCCCTGTCGACAAAATTCATGCCGGTATCTACTTTGCTATACATTTCTTTTCCTCCAAAAAATGCGCATTAACCATGGTATTATAACATTTTTTGCGAAATAAAAAAAGACCTTAAAAAGGCCTATAAAAGGGAGGATGCCGGAAGCCCTTTCGGACCCCGGCATTATGAAAAAGTTTTCTATATCATGGCATAGTCTATAATGACTTTTTTGAACTTCTTTTTACAAGTAACACTATAAAGCACAAAAATGTCATCAAAATGCACAGACAATTAACTTTTACGTTATTTTATGTAAACAAATTGTGAACACTACTCGCTCATACGGTCCAAGAGTGAGATCTTCATGTCGTAAAGTGTAGCCGTGAGATCCACATGAACAGGGTGTGCGTTGGTGATACGGCGGTTCTCATCCCACAGGGTATCAAGCTCTCTTGCGCAGTAGTCGCGTATGTCCATAACCTTGGGAGATTCGTATATACACTCGCCGTTTTTGAACACGGGCACCATGATCTCTCTTACCCTGAACTCTCCCGGATGAAGCTTTGTCTTTTTCCAGGGCTCCTGGGGATCGAAGAGAAGCAGCGGTTCATCCTCCCTTACCTCCTCGCCGACAAGAGCGATGAGGTCCGCCTTTATCTTGCCCGTAGCCTTTTCATATATCCTGAACACCGTCTTGTTTCCGGGGTTCGTGATCTTTTCGCTGTTTTCGGAAAGCTTGATCTTGGGTATGAAGTTTCCGTCCTCGCCCATGACAGCCGCCAGTTTATATACTCCGCCGAATGCGGGCCAGTCCTTTGAAGTGATGAGGTTGGTACCCACGCCCCAGGAGTTGATGGCCGCGTTCTGAACCTTGAGGGAGTTGATGAGATACTCGTCAAGATCGTTACTTGCCGCGATGATGGCATCGTGGAAGCCCGCGTCGTCCAGCATCTGCCTTGCCTTCTTTGAAAGATATGCAAGGTCGCCGGAATCCAGGCGGATACCGTATCTGCTGGTAAGCCGTCCCGACTCCCTCATCTCGGTAAATACCTTTATGGCGTTGGGGACGCCGGACTTAAGGGTATCGTAGGTGTCCACCAGAAGGGTGCAGGCGTTGGGATACATCTCCGCGTACTTTCTGAAGGCGGTGAGCTCATCGGGGAAGCTCATTACCCATGAGTGTGCATGGGTTCCCATTACCGGTACGTCAAAGAGCTGTCCGCAGAGCACGTTGGAAGTGCCGACGCAGCCGCCGATCATGGCAGCTCTTGCTCCGTAGGTACCCGCATCGGGACCCTGGGCACGGCGGAGTCCGAACTCCATTATGCCGTCTCCCTTTGCCGCAAAGCAGATACGTGAGGTCTTTGTGGCGATAAGGGACTGATGGTTGATGATGTTGAGGATGGCGGTCTCAAGAAGCTGTGCCTCCATAATGGGGGCGATCACCTTTACCAAAGGCTCTCTGGGGAATACCACCGTTCCCTCGGGAATGGCGTAGATATCTCCGGAGAATCTGAAATCCGCAAGCCAGTCAAGGAACTCTTTCTCGAATATGCCCAGGCTTCCGAGATACTCTATATCCACCGGGCTGAAATGAAGCTCCTTGATGTATTTGATCATCTGCTCCAGACCCGCAGTGATGGCGTAACCGCCCTCAAGGGGGTTGGTGCGGTAGAACATGTCGAAGATAACCTTCTGGTTCTGGTTCTCGTTTTTGAAGTAGCCCTGCATCATTGTAAGCTCATAGAGGTCTGTGAGCAGGGTAAGATTCTGTCTGTCCATTTTATAAATCCTTCTCCATTTCCTTCTGGATCTCCGGAATGAACGAAAGCATGGGCTTTTCCTTCTTTTTCCGGATTATTCTGTCAATATAGTTCGCGGTAGCCTTTGCCACCTGGGGTGAAAGCACCAGCACACCGATAAGGTTGGGAAGCATCATGAGACCGTTAAAGGTATCGGAGATATCCCATGCAAGCTGAGCGGTCATTACCGAACCTGCAAGTACTATCACTACAAAGATGATCCTGTAGGGCCAGATAGCCTTTTCGCCGAAAAGATAGTGGCAGGCCGTGGTGCCGTAATGGCTCCAGCCCAGGACCGTTGAATATGCAAACAGGAGTATGGCAAGTGCCACAAATATCGAGCCCGCAGGTCCGAACATATTTGAAAATGCATAGCTCACATACGAAGATGACTCAAGGGGAGTGCCGGCGGAGGTGATTATCTCAACAGGCTCTCCGGTGGTAAGGTCGATGACTCCGGAGGTGAGTATGGTGAGAGCGGTGAGGGTGCAGACGATGATTGTGTCGGCAAATACCTCGAAGATACCCCACATACCCTGTCTCACGGGCTCCTTAACATTTGATGATGAGTGTACCATAACGGAAGATCCGAGACCTGCCTCGTTTGAGAAGACGCCTCTCTTGAAGCCCATCTTCATGGCAAGGGCGATACCTGCGCCGAATCCGCCGCCTGCAACCGCCTTAACCGAGAAGGCACCCTTGAAGATAGCGCCGAACACATCGGGGATCAATGCCGCATGAGTAAGGATGATGGTTATGGTTCCAAGGAAGTAGAGGATCACCATGAAAGGCACCAGCTTTTCGGTGGTGGCCGCTACTCTCTTGAGTCCGCCAAGGATAACCGCTGAAACTGCCAGGAAAAGGAAAACACCGACTGCGATGGGAGGGATATTGAGTCCCACTCCCGCACCTGCGGTCACCACGTTTGAAACCATGGAGTTGACCTGGCTCATGTTTCCGATACCGAAGGATGCCAGCAGACAGAACAGTGAGAACAGTACAGCCAGTATCGCACCGATCTGCTTACAGCCCTTCTTTGCGCCGAGTCCGTCCCTCAGGTAGTACATCGCACCACCGTGCCAGGATCCGTCCTCGCCTTTTCTTCTGTAGAGGATACCCAGAACATTCTCGGAATAGTTTGTCATCATTCCGAAGAAGGCGATGAGCCACATCCAGAACACCGCTCCGGGACCTCCGGCGGCGATGGCTCCGGCCATGCCTACGATATTACCCGTTCCCACTGTGGCGGCAAGTGCCGTACAGAGTGACTGAAACTGGGAAATACTCTTGTCCTCGGTATGTCCTGTGACATGCTTCTCTGTGAAGATGGCGCCTATGGTGTTCTTTATCCAGTGGCCGAAATGGCTTATCTGGAAAAATCTGGTGAGGCAGGTCATGAGTATGCCCACAAATCCCAGAAGGATGAGAGCAGGCCAGCCCCATACCACACCGTTGACGGCATCGTTTACCTTGGTTACTGCATCAACAAAACTCATAATAACTTTTCTCCTGTCTAAAAGAAATCTCTTATATCATCAATCCCTCTGAAGTAGTAGTGCACTCCGCCACTGAAAAGGCTGCGAAGTACTGCAAAGAGAACGACTGATCCCAAAAGGAGTGTGCAGACAGAGCACACAAGACCTGCTATGGCCATACCCTTTCCCGGTCTTTCTTCCTTTATCACTACGACCGCGAAAACAATGCTGATTATGGCACATACAAGGGGTATCACGGGAACACAGCATGCAAAGATAAGGCTCAGTATTCCCAATATCATGGAAGCAACCGCCTGATCAGTTCCTCCTTCACGCTTCGTTTCCACTCCGGGATAGGGCTGCTGATAAGGGGGATAAGGCGGGGGTGCCTGCTGTCCCGGGTTGCCCTGGGGTGCTCCGTAGCCCGGCGGCGGGAACTGTGCCGAGGGACCAAAGCCCTGGGGATTGGGTTCAAACCCTCTCGAGGGTTCAACCTGAGGCTGGGGATAGATCTCGTTTGTAGGTTCTATTTCAGGCGTGGGATATACCCTTCGCTCCTCCGCGGGTCCCGATACCGGAGGGACCTGTCCATCATTAATTCTTTCTTCGTCCATAACGCTCACCTCTCCTTCCGTTTTCACAAAGTCCACAATACACTTCCGCTATGCCGTTCAGTGTGCTATCATCTTATCACATGAAAGCTTTACTAACAACGCTAACCTTCATACTCCACGTGCTGCAGCATCGTGTGTGCCTGTTCCGGAAGTTAACGCATTTCTACTGCCCGGGATGCGGCGGGACCCGTGCTGTCCGGTTCCTGCTCAGAGGAGATATCGTCCATTCCCTTATCTATCACCCCGCTGTCCCTTATACGGCATTTCTTGCCATTTTATACGCGTTCCAGCTTCTGGTCAACCACCGGAACGCAAAAAAACAGGACGGATGCGGTAAAAAGCTTCGCATCATACGTCCCGTCTTTGGGTACATTCTTATTGCTATAATACTGATACAGTGGGCAGTTAAAAACCTGCTGCTCCTCAAGGGCATCGATCTGTTGAGCATACCCTTAAGGGATATTCCCCGGCCCTGGTGGTATATTAACACTTAAGGAGCCGGTTTGTCAAAGCCGCATACTCCTCGAGAGTAAGCACCTCTCCCCTCACATTTTCATCAAGCCCCATATCCTGCAGGGATCCCATGATCTCTTCCTTTGAAAAAGAGAGAAGGGGACTGTTTTTCAGCGCGTTCACCAGAGTCTTGCGGCGCTGGTTAAAGGCCGCCCTTATGATGTCGAACATGAGCTTTTCATCTTCCACACTGACGGGAGGCTCCTCATGGGTGGTGAGGGTTATCACCGCCGACCCCACCTTGGGTCTGGGTACAAAACAGTTGGGAGGCACATAGGCGTCAATGTAGGGCTTTGCGTAATAACCGACTGCCAGGGAAAGTGCTCCGTAATCCTTGGTGCCCGGGCCGGCCTGCATACGCTCGGCCACTTCCTTTTGAACCATGACCGTGGCACTCTTAAGCGGCACTCTCTGTTCAAAAAGTGTCATTATAATGGGAGTGGTCACATAGTAAGGAAGGTTTGCCACCACCTTAATGGGCTTTCCGGCGTTGTGTTCCCGGGCAAGGGTAGGGATGTCTACCTTCAGTATGTCCTCGTTGAGTATCTCCAGATTGTCGTAACCCGCAAGCGTCTCGTGAAGGATGGGGATCAGATCCCTGTCTATCTCAACGGCGTAGACCTTCCCCGCCTTTTCGCATAAAAGCCGTGTCATGGTCCCAAGTCCGGGACCTATCTCAAGTACAAAATCGTCCTTTGTCAGATCCGCCGCGTTGATGATCTTTGAGAGCACGTGGGGATCCGTGAGAAAGTTCTGGCCAAACCTTTTCCGCGTTGTGAAATTGTATTTCTGCAGAATGGATACGGTATCCATTCCTCTTCCGGATTCGCTCATGAGTTTACCAGCTTTTTCTCCGCATCATCTAGATTCTCATAGCCGTAAAGCTTTGCGGTCTGCTCCATCGTCAGGTAAGCAAGGTTCTTTCCGCTCCTTGCCAGGTCGGCGATGAAAGCGCCGTAAAGGGCAAGCATCTCACCGGAGTAGCAGGAGAGCTCGCCTCTCAGATAGGTCTCATAGGAGGTGTTTCCGGGAGTATCCTCATAGGTGTGGATGCTCCTGGCGTTCCCCGCAAAGGCGGGATACTCCTTTGCAAAATTCTCCATCCAGCCCACCTGAATGCCCACTATCGTCTCTATTATAGCTTTGGCCTCTTCGTCTATGGTCACAAAATCGCCCTTAATCTTTTCCCATTCCCCGGGCGCGGTGCTGGCCTCCATGCGGCCGTATTTTTCCGCGATGGGATTCCATCCATCCCTGATCGAGAGCATAAAATCAGTGGCGTACCGGACCATCATCTCTTTTGTCCAGCAGTTGTACTGGCTGCGGCGCATGATGGAAAAGGTTCCCCAGTTGTCCTGGCAGTCGGCTCTTCCGCCCTGGTTTTTCACCTCGTCAAAGGCCGCAAACTCCATCTCCGCCAGCTTCAGGGGAAGGTCTTCTAAGCTGAAAGACTCAAAGAATCCCCTGATCCTGCCTTCATCCCAGTTTTCGTTTTTTATTTGGGACCAGGGGGTTCCCCTCCGGTCATCATTCATTATCTCCATGGCAAGATCCTCCAGATAGATCCCGGCCTGTCCCCGTCTTTCGCCGGAGACAAACCCTGCCTTCGAAAGCTCCGCCGCCAGATGTATGGTCAGCTTCTCGATGGCACCGTTCACTTCATCAAGATCCCTCTCGGTCATATCCCGGAAGGAAAGCTTTTTCACTCCCTCACTTATGGCCCTGACCTTTTCCGAAATGCCCTCTCCCGCAGCTGTTCTCTCCGCAAGGGCAGGCAGCCATTTGTCGTGGGGTGCAAATTTATCCGAGAGCAGGAAACATATCTTCCAGGCACTGCGCAGGCCACTGTTCAGCATCAGGCCGGCGGAAAGCTCGTCTCCCCGCAGGGCCATTCTCCTGAAATTGTACTGAAGGTTCTGACTGTACAGGCTACAGTGCTGGGCCAAAAGAGTTCTTTTTACCTTATCCGGATAGCCCTTTGAAAGGAAATCCCGGAGCTTTGCGAAAAACCCGCCCCTTCCGTCAAACAGGCCTCCGTTTGTAAGGGCGCTGAGGGATATCTCGTCAAAGCTCAGCCAGTCGCCGTAGAAAATTTTCTCACGCCCGGAAACCGCATTCAGAATCCTTTCGCCGGAATGCTTTCCCATCAGATCCTTAACGAAATCTTCAAAGCAGAGCACTCCCACACGGCCGCCCCCCTGCGGGCTTGTGACCCTGGTGTAACCCCGGTACTCATCGGGAAGCCTGTCGTACAGTTCCTTCGCCTTATCGGCGTATTTTTCGTAGTCTTCTTTAAGAAGCCAGATGCACACCGCCGGACCCCAGTCGTGGTCACGGCTGGCAATGTCGTCTGTCATATAGCAGTCGGAGCCCTGACCTATAAGACCGATATCGGCTATATCAAAAATGACCGGAAGTTCTTTTTCGAATAGTGGCTTAACCTTTTCATTGTAGAAATCCCTGCAGATCTCAAAGCCGCCGGTTTTTTTGACATCAAGCCTGTCGTAGCGCTCCTTTATGCGGTAATAGAATTCCGTATATCCGAAGTTGTTAAGGACAGCCTGCATTCCCTTTTCGTATTTCCTGCAGGCCTCCTCGGTGTTTCCGGAAAGCTCCTCTATCTCACCGAGGCCCATGACCGTGGCGGCATAGTGGGTATTGAAAATTTTACGTCTTTCGAAGATCTCTTCCGCGGCCTCAAGGTGCTGCCTTGCCTCCTTCACATCACCTGAGCCCGACTCCATGGCCATGTGTAACATGGAATTTCCCAGGTTGGTGTGGGTCACCGCAAGCTCGAAAGTGTTGCCCTCCTTGTGGAGCTCCACGATCCGAAGGGCCTTTTTCAGATATTCAATGGCCTTTTCGTAATCCGGCACTTCCATATATACGAGACTCAGGTTGTTGTAAAGCCCGGCAAAGGAAAAATCGTCGGGATCAAGGACGCCGTCGTAAATTTTACCCGCGTCCTCATAGGCCTCCACCGCATCCGCCAGATGCCCGGCCGCACGCATGAGGTTGGCGGCATTTATCAAAGTGGTGGCGTGGGGAACGGTTCCGGTAAGTCCCATACCGTCCACCAGCTGTATGGCCTGCTGGGCGTAGATCAGCCCTTCCTCGTAGTTGTTGGTCTCTCGCAGGAAACCCACAAGCTCGTTGAGGAGCACCAGCACCGATCCGGAATCTCCCTCCTCCATGGCCTCTCTTATCTTGCCGCCAAGAAAGACTCCGATCTCTTCCTTTTTGTTTTCCATGTGAAGGGCGTCAAGCTCTTCCAGAACCCTGTCTATGTTCATATTCCGTACAGTTTATGTGCATTCTCCCAGGTTGCCTCTTCCACCTCGCTGCGGCTTATGTTTTTGATTCCTGCGATCTCATCGGCCACGTGGGAGAGGTACAATGAACTATTCCTCTCTCCGCGATGAGGCACAGGTGCAAGATAAGGGCAGTCGGTTTCCAGAACAATGGACGAAAGGGGTACGTACCCCGCCACCTCCTTAAGGGCGGCTGCGTTTTTAAAGGTTACGACTCCCCCAATGCCGATGAAGAAACCCATGTCCAGGTATTTTTTGGCATAGCTCACATCATAGGAAAAGCAGTGGACCACTCCCCCGATATCACCGGCGTTGAGGGCCTTCATCATATCGTAGGTATCCTCCGCCGCCTCTCTTGAGTGGATTATCACCGGCATCTTAAGCTCACGGGCAAGATTTAGCTGACGCTCAAACCACTTTTTCTGAATGTCGTGATCCGGCTCCGGCCAGTAGTAGTCAAGCCCTATCTCGCCTATGGCCACCACCTTTTTACCGGCGGCAAGGTCCTTGATACGGCGTATCACAGTATCGTCCATTTCGGCGCAATCGCTGGGATGTATCCCCACAGCGGCGTATATAAAGTCATATTTTTCGGCGAGGGCAACGCTACTGTCCAGACTCTCCACATCGGAAGAGACATTGCAGAGGGCTCCCACTCCGCCGTTTTTCAGGGATGAAAGCAGTTCATCTCTGTCCTCATCGTACCGGGCATCGTCATAGTGAGCATGGGTGTCAAATATCAAAGCGCACCTCTTATCATGCCCTCAAGATCGGCCTTTGAAACTCCGCCCACATGGGTCATCACCGGAGCTCCGTCCTTAAACACCATCATGGTGGGGATTGACATGATCTTGTAGCTCTGGGCAACACTCATGTTTTTGTCGATATCGCACTTTGCGAACTTAACCTCGCCGTCAAAAGCCGTCTCCAGATCGTCCACGATGGGGCCCATCATTTTGCAGGGGCCGCACCAGGTTGCAAAGAAATCCACAAATACGGGCTTATCGTTCTTTAATACCTCGGCTTCAAAATTTTCTTCCGTTATGATCGTCATGTCAGTTGTCCTCCTTTTTTAATATTAATTTACATATCTTATTTCCCTTGAGGGAAAATTTTTCCTCGTACTCAGTCATTATATTGCCGGCCCCGAGCTCCGGGTCGCCGTGCAGATCCCGGGTCATGGCTTTTAGGCTGTAGCCCGCTGCCTCATACTGGGTGAGGGCGTAATCGAAAAGTCCCACGTTGTCGGTCTTAAACTCGATGCAGGCCCCATCCTTCAGCAGGGGATGAAAACGCTTCAGAAAAGCCTCGGACACCAGGCGGCGGTGGGCATGCCTGTCCTTGGGCCAGGGGTCCGAAAAATTCAGGTAGATCATATCCAGACTCTTTTCGGGGAAATACTCTCCGAGGTTCAGGGCATCCTCGCATAAAAACAGCAGGTTTTCGGGAGACTTCCCCTCCTTTTCCAGGGCGTCCTGCTTTTGAAGTGCCCTTAGCATAACGCTCTCGTAGCGCTCAACTCCTATGAAATTGATGTCGGGATTTTCCTCTGCCGTCTTTGTAATGAAGCGGCCCTTCCCCATTCCCACCTCTATGCGAAGAGGATTGTTGTTTTCAAAATAGCGCTCCGCGGCCTTATGTATCACCCGGAGGCTGGCTGCAACCACTTCCTCCGAGCCCTTGATGTATCTGAGTCTGCTCATTTGTCCCTAACCTGTTTTCCTTCCTTCATTCCGGTTCATTGTATCATAAACAATTCATACTGTAAAAAAAAACAGTTTTATAGTATTATTGTAGTGTTATGAAAAAATCGACCAAAGCAGCGGCTGCGCTGTTACTGTCAGCCCTGTTGATCATATCAAACAGTTTCATATGCTTATGCGAAGTCACAAAAGATGACATCATCGCGGCAAACCAGTCCATCCACGTGGAGAGCAACGACCTCCCCTCATGGCCCGCGGGGCCTGTGGTTGCGGCCAAAACCGCCTGCCTCATGGATGCCTCCACCGGAGCCATACTCTACGCCAAGGACATGGATTCACCCCAGTATCCCGCGTCCACCACAAAGATAATGACCTGCCTTCTGGCAGCCGAAAACTGCAGCATGGACGAGATGGTAACTTTTTCAAAGGAAGCCGTCTTCGGCATTGAGCGGGATTCCTCAAACGTGGGTATGGACGTTGGCCAGTCCATCACCATGGAGGAGGCTCTTTACTGCATACTCCTTGCCTCGGCAAACGAGGTGGCAAGTGCGGTGGCCGAGCATGTGGGCGGCTCCATCGAAGGCTTTGCCGACATGATGAACAAGCGCGCCGCGGAGCTTGGGTGCACCAACACCCACTTCACCAACGCCAACGGCCTTCACAACGACGAGCACTATACCACGGCACACGATCTTTGCATCATAGCCTCCGCTTTCTTTGAAAACGAACAGCTCCGCAAGATCGCATCCACCACCTATATCGATATACACGCCACCGCCACCCAGCCCGATGAATTCGGCATCGCAAACCATCACAAGATGCTCCCCGGCAAGACCTACGACTACGAGTACATTGTCGGCGGAAAGACGGGTTATACCACCGTTGCACACCAGACCCTCATCACCTGCGCCGAAAAGAACGGCATGACTCTGGTCTGCGCCGTCATGCGTGACGAGGCCCCCTATCAGTACACCGACACCAGGGATCTCTTCGAATACGGTTTTGATAAATTCAAGAGAATGAACATAAAGGAAAATGAGACCAGCTATTCCATCGAGACCTCGGATTTCTTCGAAACCGACATCGATCTCTTCGGAAGCTCTCAGAATATCTTTTCCATAGACGATACCGACAACGTGACGGTGCCGGCGGACGTTGACTTTGACGACCTGACCTCCACCCTCACCTACGACAGCTCCTCGGAAAACAACATACTGGCGGACCTGAGCTACAGCTACAACGGTATACCCGTGGGCATGGGGCATATCCTGCTCACCACCCCCGGAGTCAGGAGCTTTGAATTCGGCGCAGAGCCTACAAAGGAGCACGTGACCATTTCGGCCAACAGTGCTCCCGATGGAAAAAACGTAATATTTGTGGATGTCAAAAAGGTGATGCTCACCATCGGCGGAGTCCTGCTGGCCGCACTCATCATCTTTGTGCTGCAGGCACTTCTGCGAAACTACAGCTTCGCCAGCCGCCGCCGTCGCAACATCCAGAAAAAGAACAAACGCTACAAATCCGAATTTGACGATTTTGATTTCTGATAGTGCGCATATTTTTCGGCAGATTCCTTCGCCTTTTCGTATCTGGTCCTTATTGAAAGGACCATTTCCTTATCTATGGGCTTTACCGTCCTGACCACGTATACCCTGTCTTCATCAAGCTTTTTGATCCTGGCCTTTACCTTCAGATAGCCGTGGACGCTGCACCTGACCACAGCCAGGTAGAACTTGCCGCCGTTGGGTGTGAACCACTTAACCACCCTGGAGGTGGGCTCGTTGCATATACTGCAGCGCACATGGTACACATCTTTATTCTTAATAGCCACGTTTTTGTTTTTGAAGCTCCTGGATATATACTTTGAATAAGTAGGGAAGCTCACATGTATCTCTTCCTCGCGGTTTTGGGGAAGATGGAAATTATCGTATGAATGATAGGGAAGTATTTCCTCATCCCTGATCATACGGAATATCTCGGCGGTGTAGCGCGCATCTCCGATAGCACTGTGGAACTGCTCGTCGGGCTTTATCTTAAGGAAGTCCACGGCGTATTCCAGGGACCTCCTGCTCTTTCCGTCCTCACAGCCAAGTGAGAAAAGCTTCTGCACGTCATAGTACTTAAGGGGGCCGGTGCTGATCTGCTTCATGCCATAGTATTGCATGTTGCGCTGAAGCTCCGTGAGATCCGAGGGACCCCAGGTACAGAACATGGGATCGTCGCCGCACCAGGTGAGAAAATCATTCATCACATAGGGGAAGGGCCTTTCGGACTGCATTGCCTTTAAGTCAAAATGAAGCAGCTTCTGGGTCATGGAATGCATGGTCTTGTAGACCTGCGGCTTTACCAGCGAGCTGAAAGTATCCAGTATCTCAAAGTCCTCACCAAGCTTTACGGCTCCGATCTCGAGGATCTCAAACATTATTCCTTTTACTTCTTTATCCTTTGTGGAAGCCTGGTTCCACTCAAGATCAAATACGATGTAATTCAAAGTCGGCATCTCCTTCCGAGTGATTATACCATACTTTCTTCCACTTTTCTCTTTTCATATTTTCATATGTAAAAAAATAAGAACGCCTTTCAACGTTCTTAAGATGTTCCCTGCGAGAATCGAACTCACAACTGGGGCTTAGGAGGCTCCTGTTATATCCATTTAACTAAGGGAACGGATTTGCTGTTTTGATCCACGGCTATGATATGCTGCCCTGCAGCCAGATCTGACCCTTGAATCTCCTGCGCGGTGCGGGCTCGCCCATGAGGTCTGCCTTGTTAATGCATATGCACAGCGCGATGTCATTACAGTTCATAGTTATAATATATATTTCTTCTTTTGTCAAACGATTCATAACCAATTCCGTCTCTTCGATCTCTCCCATGACGGAATACATCTCGCATTCTATACCGCAGGGCATAAAATAGGTGTCCACCAGAGTGAATACATCCTGTCTGCGGATCCGGTCGGAAACTATGCTGTAACGGTCCATATCCTCCATGGTCAGTGACTCGATGGCTTCCTCGTCGCCGGCCATGGCCTTTTCCATAAGCCTGGACCTCTTGAGGTTCTTCTTTCTGGTGCGCATCACCTGATGCTCGTCCTTTTTCAGGGGGAGAACCACCATACCCTTTGCCGCAAGCCCCACGAGGCTCACGTTTGCCCTGATCCTGTTGCCCTCGTTTTTAAGCCTGGTCTTCAGGTATTCCATTTTGTTCTGGAGATAAAAGATCAGTGTGACTCCAAGCTTGAAATCATCGCAGATCCCCGAATAGGCATCGGAATCCAGATGCCTTTCTATGGTGATCTCCTCGGCTGTGCTTACTGTCTCGGAGGTCATATAGGGAAAAAAATATTCGTACTCGAACTCGTTTTCCTCGGTGTATTCCCCGCATACGGCAATACCTATCCCGGGGGCGAAGCTCTTGCGGTATTCCGCCCAGATCACGTCCCTGTCCCAGGAGAGATATTTCTTTGAATCGGGAAAAAGAGAAACCTTTTTGATAAGCTGCCTGAGCTGCTTGTTGTTGGTTATTTCCGAAAATCCGATGCTGCGTAAGAAAGAGTGCATACCTACAGTTCCTCAAAGCCCATTTCATCCATGTCTACCGGCTCGTCTTCTTCATCTATGGGCTCTACCGGGCGCCCCGATGAGTTCATGGCCAGAGCCCTGTCCAGAGCCTTCTGCTCTTCCTGTCCCAGGACTATGGATGATCTTCCGTTCTTTATCTCTTTAATATAGGTATAGCAACCCTCCGAGCTGTGCACCGAATTGATGATGAATCCGTCGTCGCGGTCATTGAGCAGGGCGATGGAAAAGCTGAGCTTTCCTCCCATCTCTCTAAAGGCATCGTAACGAATCATGCCTATCTTCTGGTATGCAAAGGTAAGGTTCTCGCGGATGGCACGGATATCGGAAGCGTCCTTTTTCTGGGCGCTCTTTAAAAAGCGGATATCCTTGAAAAGAGCGGTGATCTCCGCCTCCATGCTCTTTCCGTTCTTGCCCGCCATAAAACCTTCGTATGTCTTTTTCAGTTTTTTGAGCTTAACTCCCTGCACTATATCAATGATCAGCAGGATGAGTATAAGCACCAGAAATACTATGAAGAGGATGGCAGGGTCAAGTCCCCCAATCCCCATTGCATTAAAAATCTGACTTGTCATGACGCCATCCTATCCCTCTGTTTTTACCGATGCAAGAAGCTCAAGAAGATTGTCCAGCTCTTCCTTTGAGAAGTACTCGATCTCAATCTTTCCCTTTGTGGCATCCTTTGCATTGATGGAGACTCTGGCGCTGAACTTTTGGGTAAGATTGTTGGCCCAATCCCTGTAGATAAGGTCAAGCACATCGGGCTTGGGAGCCGGTTTCTTTTTCGGCTCGAGGCTGTCGGGATTCTTTACCAGCTTCTCGATATCGCGGACGGAAAGCTTTTCCTCAGCGATCTTTTTGGCGATGGCCAGTCTCTTTTCGCTGTCGTCTATGGTGAGCAGAGCTCTGGCATGTCCGGAGGTGATCTCGCCCTCTATGAGCATGTTCTGGATCTCCTGCTCAAGGTTCAGAAGCCTGACGGAATTGGCCACGGTACTGCGGTTCTTGCCCACACGCTTAGCCACTTCGTCCTGCTTAAGGCCGAACTCGGTCATAAGCCTCTTGTAAGCCATGGCCTCTTCTATATCGTTCAGGTCCTCTCTCTGGATGTTCTCGATGAGGGAAACCTCCACAATCTTCTGCTCGGAAAAATCCTGTATGTTTACGGGAACCTCCTTGAGGCCCGCTGCCCTTGCGGCTCTCCAACGGCGCTCGCCGGCGATTATCTCGTAGTGATCGCCCCTGTCCTGTACCAGGAGGGGAAAGATCACGCCGTGCTCCTTAACCGACTCCGTCAGTTCTGCCAGGGCTTCCTCGTCGAACTTCTTACGGGGCTGCTGTCTGTTAGGCTCCACCTTCTGGATGGGAACCTGTACTGCGGCACCCTTTGCCACCGATCTCTCATCGGCCTGGGTGGGTATGCTCTTGGGGATCATTGCGTCAAGGCCCTTACCGAGTCCTTTTTTCTTTACTGCCATATCTACCTCTTTAATTCTGATGTCCGGACTGTTCCTTTTCTATGATCTCCTTTGCCAGGGCACGATAGCTCTCGGCACCGGTGGACCTGGGATCATAGGTGATGATGGGCTCTCCGAAGCTGGGTGCCTCGGCAAGCCTGATATTCCTGGGTATTATCGTCTTGAAAATATGCTGGTTAAGGTTGTTCTTTACATTCTCAACAACCTGGGCGGAAAGATTGGTCCTGGAATCATACATGGTAAAGACCACGCCCTCCATTGCAAGCTTTGGATTCAGACGGTTTTTTACAAGATTGACCGTGTATATGAGCTGGCTCAGACCCTCCAGGGCGTAGTACTCACACTGGATGGGCACCAGCACTGAATCGGATGCCGCCATGGCATTTACCGTGAGCACGTTTAGCGAAGGAGGACAATCCAGGACGATGTAGTCGTAATCATCTCTGACAAAATCCAGTGCGTCCCTGAGGATATACTCCTTTTTCTCTTCGCCTATAAGCTCTATCTCCGCCGCTGCCAGATGCACATTGGAAGGGATGATGGAAACTCCCTTTATCACGTCGGATACGATGCAGTCCTTTATGGGACTCGCACCCAGCACCAGCTGGTATACCGTATTGTTCACCAGCTGGTCCTTATCGAGACCATATCCGCTGGTGGTATTTCCCTGGGGATCGATGTCGATCACCAGAACCTTCTTGCCTTTTTCGGCAAGAGCTGCAGACAGATTTATGGACGTAGTGGTCTTGCCCACGCCGCCCTTCTGATTGGCTATCGCTATTACCTTTCCCATTTTCTCCTCACTTTACTAAATATCCCTCGGCTTCTTTCCGGGGATGAAAAATACATTTCATACGTTGATTTCAGCCTAACAAGTTTATCACTTTAGCCCCGCTTTTTCTATAGCTTTGTATAAAAAAAAGCCCGGGAAAGTTCCCCGGACTTTTTTTACACAATATATGGTGGTCGGTCAAAGAACAGCCACAATTTTTGAGGTTTTAATAGGTAATGCCCACGTTGTCCTCCACGTCACTTCTGGTGAGATGGAACTGATCCATTACAAATCTGGGCACCGCATCTCCGCTGAGATTGATCATGCAATCCGTCTTGGAACTGCTGCCATATGCCTTTTCGGAACCGGAGTTTGCTTTCTGAACAAAGTCTGCCGTAAAGTTCATCTCACAGTCGATTCCGTAGAATGAAGGCCTTGCGGAGTTTAAATAGGTCATCGGATAAACCGCGGCATCCAGGATCTCCCTGATCTGTGCCTTATCCGTTACATCATACTCTTCCGTTGAATAGTCCTCGGTCTCTTCATCGTACCTGTTGTAGGTGAGCATTATGTGGTCCACATCATTCTCTGTGATAAGTCCGCAGTCAACAACACCGTTCTGTCTCAGGATCTCAAGAGTCCGGGTAAAGGAAGGATATACGGGATAGTAATATATATCGTTCAGATAATCGTAGTAATCCTCCTGCTCCTTCATGATATCTGCCATCTTCTGGAAATCACTTGACTTAAACTGCAGGCAGAGTACCGGGGTTTCATGACGCCTTTTTTCAAATGTGAGGGCGGAGAACTCTTCCTTGTAGGTTCTCATTAGCTGCGTAAGGGTTGCAGCGTCGGCGTTGACATGGTGTTTACCCAGCATATCCTCATAGTTCACACCGGAGAGCTCCTGCTCATCCATGGTCAACAGAGGATAGGTACCCTTCTTGAATTCGGGGTTGTCGTGGATCAATTCCATGGACTTTTTCACATCTTCCCATAACATGCTGTAGGATCTGCGCACATACCTTCCGTTCTTCAGCCGGTAGCTTAAATCCACGCTTGTTGTCAACTCGTAATCCTCAGTGGGATCTTCGAGCATCTCGCTCAGGATGGACTGCTCTTCCTTTGCCTTTTCAAGCGTGTAGTCTATACCCTTTGAAGCGATGTCGAGGACGGTTGCCTTGTCGGTGATGGTCATGGAGTCCATTATTTCCGTGTTATCAACTACGCTGGTATCGTTGACATAGTACTCGTCATATATATCGTTGTGTTCCAGCTCGTATTTCTGGTTCAGGTTGTAAAGATTTCCCTCAAGGTCGTAGCATATCAGGCCGACGCTCTCGATCTCATCCTCACGGGGCATATACTTATCATATCCCACCAGGTCAAAGCTGACTGTCAGGAACAGTGCCAGGCCCACTGCAAAGCAGATCGCGAACTGTCCCATGTGTGAGAACAGGCTCCTGAAGTCCGAGTTGTACACGATCTCCATTATGCAGTGTACCACTATGAAGGCGCAGGCAAATCCGAAGAATCCCCAGAGCCGGCTGGCCAGTATGGTCTTCATAAAGAGGGCTCCGGCCATGGCACAGGGAACCACGATCATAAGCTTGATGGGGAACTTTGTCTTTTCAAACACCAGTGCCTTTCCCGCCGCCTCCAGGGGCCTTATCTTGTAAAGATAAAGAGCCAGGGCCAGGAACGCCGCGCCCACCACGAGGCAGATGGCAATGTACATCAGCGGCTTTTCCTTTATTGAAAACGCCACCGCAACCGGCGATATCATTATGTAAGGAGTGTATACCTTTTCAAACACATCCCCGTAATATGTGTGGAAGTATACGGTGTGGATAAGATATACAAGGGTGGCAAGGGCAGGAAAATATGAAAATACTGCCACGGTACCCACAATGGCTGTCATCATCTGACCTGTGAGCATGACCACCAGAACCGCCGAAGCGTAGCAGATCAGAAACTTCGGTATATTGTAAAGAGTCTCCGTCAGCATTATGGTCATGGGTACCATTGAGGAGATCCTCACTGAAGCCACCAGACCTCCCACCAGTGAGAGTACAAAAGCAGGAACGTAGGTCATCAGGAATCCGTTTGCCACCGATACCAGGTACAGGGTCTCTCTTTTAAAGGGAAGCCCATGATAAAGATCGGATCTGTTGGCCTTCATAAGGTATGCAAATCCCGACAGCGCGGCTACAAGCCCCATAAGTATCAGGAGGAAAGAATCTATCTGGGCTTCCTGATACATCATCTTGAAATTCTCAAGTATAGCGCGGTTCAGCTGCTCATCATATGAGAGGGCGCTGAGGCTGTTGAAAAAGAAATTGACTTTCGTACTGCTTATGAGCAGCAGCACTCCCACCGGATACATAAAGAAAAAGGCGAGGCAGCTCATTGCCGGCAGGTAGAGACGATGCCTGAAGTCTTCCTTTGCCAGTTTAAAGAAGGAGTTTTTTGATGTCATATCCCTTTACCTCCGTTTCGCTGATAAATATCTCCTCAAGTGACAGCGGTATGATCTCGAAAAATACTGTTTCCAGGCAACGCAGTTTCCCAAGGATATCCTCCTCGTTACCACGAACCGTGAGAGTATATATGCTGCCGTGTTTTGAGCTAAGGGCAATATCCAGCCCTTCAAAATCTTCCTCTCCGTGACCTTCCTTCAGCACGATCTGTACCTTGTGGATGCCAAGCTTCATGTCGTCAAGGTCTCTTGAGAACAGGATGCCGCCCTTGTGGAGCAGGCCAACATGATCGCATATATCCTCCAGCTCCCTCAGGTTATGGGATGCGATTATGGGGGTCAGGCCTCTCTGCTCTATATCGTTTGCAAAAAGGCTCTTTACCGCCTGCCTCATAAGAGGATCAAGACCGTCGAAGGTCTCGTCGCAGAGCATGTACTTTGTGCCGGCGCAAAGCCCCAGCGCAACCAGAAGCTGCTTCTTCATACCCTTTGAAAAAGTCCTGGTCTTTCTTCTTCTGGGAAGATCAAAACCGTCTATGAGACGGAAGAACCTTTCCTTATCATAGTTCGGATAGCAGCTTGAGTAGAATCTCACCAGATCCTCGGGCGTATCATTTGAAAAGAAGAAATGATCATCCGAGATGTAAAATATGTCAAGCTTGGCCTCGGGATTTTCAAAGACCTCTCTCTCGTCAACCCGGACCTTTCCGCCGTCCGGCTTGAGAATTCCGCTTATCATGCGCATCATCGTGCTCTTTCCCGAACCGTTTGTTCCTATGAGGCCGAATACGGACTGCTCCTTTATCACCGCGGTCACATCATCCACTGCGGTGACATCGTCGAAGCGCTTAGTCAGATTACTGATCTCTATCATTTTTCAGCCCTCCCGTAATTGTCCTTTACTTCCGATATAACCGCCTCCTGGGTCACTCCCAGTGCTCTTGCTCTCTCGCAGAGACTGTCAAGCTCACCCATAAGTGACTGACGGCTTTCCTTTTTTGCTTTCTCGTTATCCGCCACGAAGCTCCCCTTTCCCTTAACAGTGTAGATGTAACCCATACGCTCCAGCTCATTGTATGCCCGCTGGACTGTATTCGGATTGATGGACAGTTCCATTGCAAAGGACCTCACCGACGGCATCGGCGAATCCTTTGTCAGGATTTCCCTGGCCATCAGATCCGTAAGCTTGTCTATCATCTGTTCGTAGATAGGGCGCTTGTCGCGTTCATCAAGTAAGATCATAATGAACCCTCCACTGCCTTAACTGTGTTAATACTACTAATACAGTTAGTATAGTCATGGTCCTTTGGTTTGTCAACATTTTTTTGCAAAAAAAATTAAGCAGGGCAAAACCCTGCTTAATCCTTATATTTCCCTCATATGATCCTGCCGCCTCCGGCAACCCTGTCCTCGCTGTCGTAGAATACACAGGCCTGCCCGGGTGCCGCTGCTCTTACGGGGCTGTCGAAACGGATCCTGATCCGGTCGTCCCCGGTTCTTTCCACAACCGCGGCCTCACCCTTGTGATGGTAGCGGATCTTTGCTCTGCAGCGAAAGCTCTCTCCCACCTCCAAAGGCGGTATGCTCATGAAGTTGATCTCATCGCATAAAAGCTCATCGGAGAAAAGTGACTCCTCCACGGAGATCACCACCTCATCGCTCTGGGGCCTGATCTGTTTTACATAGGCGGGATAGCCCATGGCCAGACCCAGGCCCTTTCTCTGTCCCACGGTGTAATGGGTGATACCCTTGTGGACCCCGAGGATATTACCCTCCTCGTCCACAAAATTCCCCGGTCCGGGGATGGGCTGATCAGCGTTCTTTTCTATATATTCAGCGTAATCTCCGTCGGTGACAAAGCATATCTCCTGGGAATCCTGCTTTTCCGCCACCGGGATCCCAGCTTCTCTGGCGATCTGCCTGACCTCCTGCTTTGAGAGCTTTCCCAGGGGCATTACGGTCATGGCCAGCTGCTCCTGTGAGAGCCGGTAAAGCATGTAGGTTTGGTCCTTTTCAGCGTGAAAAGCCTTTTTCACGGCATACCTGCCGCTTTCCGATCTTTCTATGCAGGCGTAGTGGCCGGTGGCAATCAGATCCGCCTCCAGCACCTTTGCCATGTACTGCATCTTCTCCCACTTCACGCCGCTGTTGCAGCCTGTACAGGGATTCGGAGTCATACCGTGAATGTAGCTTTCGATAAAGGGAGCGGTGACCTTTTCCTTAAACTCCCGGGCACAGTTTATCACATGGTAATCTATGCCGAGGATCTGCGAAACCAGTCTGGCGTCGTCTATCTCACAGCACCGGCTGTGCTCTCCCGAATCCGCCTCCCATGTACGCAGGGTCACCCCCACCACCTCATGGCCTTCTTTTTTTAACAGATATGCCGCAACGGCGCTGTCAACGCCGCCGGACATTCCCACCAAAACCTTTGCCAAAATTCAAAGTTCCTTATCAATCAAGTACACTGTAGAAGGA
>JAFYEL010000100.1 GCA_017544285.1 Lachnospiraceae bacterium
AAGATACAGATTCCCAAGATTCCAGGCAAATTCCTCGCAGGCCGCGGGAATACCGTATCTGACGGTTTCCGAAAAGGTATTGAGCCCCGCCTTAAGAATCATGGCGAAGGAAGGCTTAAGGGGCATATTCTTTACCCTGAGGACATATATCATCAGGATCAGATTTCCGAAGAGCTCTGCGATGGTGGTGGCCAGGGCCGCTCCCTTTACCCCCATGGCGGGGAAGCCGAAATGCCCGAAGATCATAACATAGTCAAGAATGACATTTGCAACGGATCTGGATACTCCGTACCATATCATGACCCTGGTCTTCTGGCTGACCTCCAGCATGCAGCTGACGGATGCGCCTATACCCGTCAGGATGAAAATGGGTGAAAAGAACCGGGCATAGTCCACCGCCATGCCCATGATGCTCTCATCCACTCCCATCAGGCTGAAAGCCACCCCGGGACACAGAAGCCAGAACAAAAAGAGGGCGAATCCCAGAACATTGTTGTACTTAAAAAGAGCAGCCAGCAGCTGCCTGGCCCTCTCAAGCTTGTCGGCGCCGTAAGCCTGGCTCACCAGTATGGTGGCACCGGTGGTAAGGGCAAAGATGCAGCTCATGGTAGTCCACATGGGAGTGGTGGCGTTGCCCACCGCACTCATGCTCTCCAGAGACAGATGCCCTATGAAGATGCGGTCTATGAGCATCTGCAGCTGTGAGATAAGATTGGACAGCATGATGGGGATGGCTATGGCCAGTATTTTTTTTACGTATGAATCTTCTTTTCTCAAAATCACGACCGATCTCTTTCATCAAAAAAGGAGCAGTATACACTGCCCCTTTTCTGCGGTAGATAGTATCTTAAAACTCGCTGTCGTTGTTGTCAAAGGAAGGGAAATCGCTGCTGCTGTAAACGCTGCTGCTGCCCTGTCCCTGATCGCCCGAGTAGGTATCGCCGGCATAAGATCCCGCACCCTGGGTTGCGTAAGCGTCCTCGCTTCCCGGATAGGAAAGATCGATAACGTTGCAGCTTCCGTGGAAGGGTGCCTTATGCTTTACTATGCCGTAGAACTCTGCAAGTGTGTGATGCAGATAGGGGTTCACGTAGAAAATTGAAAGCAGGAAGCAGGTGAACAGAGAAAGAATGTGCCAGCCTATGAAAGAGAGCTGGAGCACGAAGAGGTTCCACTTGTCACCGTCCATCATCTGCTTTGAAAGTCTGAATGCCTCCTTGGAATCAATGTCGGGATGCTCCATGAGGATGTAGGGGATCATGCTGTATTCATAGGTCTTGATTATACCCGGGATAATGAAAAGCATGGACCACAACACGGTGTACAGACTTTTCTGGAACATGATCTTTACAATGTTCATGTAGGAATGGTTGAAGGCAAATCCGATATTGTTAAGATCGTATGTTCCTGTCTTTGCCTCGAGGAAGAACCTCTCGGTGCCCACCCGAAGGGGAACAAATGCAAAGATGGATATAAGGGACGCTATGATAGTGATCACAAGCGCCATCACCAGGATCACTGCCAGGACGGCCACAATAGCCTTGTAGTCAACGTCGCCGTTGCTGCCCGCATCACCTAAACTGTTTCTGAATCCCGAGCTGCTGCCTGCGCCCGAACCGCCGACGCCGCCGGAAACGATGCCGAGGATGAAGGCTGCCGCCACACTGGGCCAGTAGCACAGCTTAAGTGTCTCCCTGGCTCTAGCCTTTAACTCCGAAATACTCCAAACCATAATAACCTCCTTGTGGAAACGGTCAATCACGACCGAATCCGAAAACCATTGCAGCTACATAAATCAGGATCCCCTCTGCCAGAAACACAAGAGTGATCCCGGGACTGCCGAAAACAATATCAGAATAATAGTATGCGGCCACCTGAAGCACGATCCTTACGAGGACGCAGGCCAACACGCTTTCGGTAAGCCTGAATACACAGCCCAGCACTATGGCGCAAAAGCTGCAGTACAACAGGCAGTGGGAGAACTCTCCCAACTCTTCTCTGACTCCGACTGCGGTCCACAGCGGCAGGGAAAACATGGTCTGCAGAAAACCGTTGAATATACATGCAAAGAAAAACGGTATCCTGTTCCATATGGCGGGAAAAACAAAACCGCTCCAGGCGATCTCCGCAAAACCTGAGTTGAGTATTGCATAGGGGATGGCCAGGATAAGGAAAAGAGCAGTCCGCCCCTTGCTCTCTCCCGCAAAGGAACATACGAAGGCATGAACCAATGCAAAGATAACGGCCACGGCTATGACCCGGGCCTTTGAATAACACTCCACCACCATGGAGGCAAACTCCTCGGGGCCTCTCACATCCCTCCACACCGACATGAACATGTAAAGGGCTACGGTGGGAACAAGCCTGCCGATGATGACCACCAGCCTGCCCGAAAACTCTGAGTACATGAGGATATCAAATTTATTGCCTATGACCATGATCTCGAAGAACATCCATGACACGAAATACACTGCCAGGAGCACATCGAAAAGGTTCTTATAGGTGGTATCCCACTTCATAGAAAAACTCCCGTGGTCATCTGTCCTTGATGTCTATGACAAGCTCAAAGACCTTGAAGGGATCGTCAGTACCGTATTCGTTGAAATATTCCTCGGTCCAGATTTCGGCATCCCTGAGGTTGTCGGCCTCTATGGTCTTTATCCTGCCCTCAAGCCTCTCCTTAAGGTCATCCAGCCCCTCCATCTGCGAAAAATGCAGGCCTTTTTTGAGGCAGGCCTCAACAATCTTTGCCTCGTCCTCATAGACCTCCTCGCGCCAGGGCCTCACCCTGCTGCAGGTGCCGTCATTGTAGCCGATGTAGTACTCAAAATCATAATATACCTTTTTGCGGCCGGTGCCCTTGCTGATGACATCCGTGAGGTAGGCGTGCAGCTGCTCAACCGCCTCCCGGCCGAAAAGTATCTGAATATTGTTCGCCGTGACAACTCCCTCATCGTCCGCAAAATTGATGATGAGATACATGTCTATGTCGGATTCCGAATCCTCATCGTGAAGTGCGGGACGGAGCCTGAACTCCATCACCGGTTCGGCGAAGAACATGTGCTCTCTGGCTGTCATACGGCCCTCGATCAGGTCCGTCATCTTGTCGTAGAGCTCCTCAAGCTCCTGGCACAGCAGGAAAGCTCCCCTCTGCTCATAGGAGAGGTAGTCGCTCTGCAGTGAAAAAGATATATCGCACCACTCGTCGAAACGCCCGGCGAGAGAACTTTTCTTATAACCGCTTATCTGCAGGTTTACGGTGATTCCGTCTAGATTGAATTTCACTTTAGACCCCCATGAAAAACCATTTCCGAACATTATATCATAAATCCGGTTATGCTTCTACTGTCTCTTTATCCTCCCCGGGATC
>JAFYEL010000101.1 GCA_017544285.1 Lachnospiraceae bacterium
CCAGTCCGCCTCGGAAGCTGTTGTCTCTTCCTCTTTGGTCTCTTCCTCTTCGGGCTCCTCGGGAACCACTTCCTCTGTCACTGTCTCTTCGGGAACCGGCTCTTCCTCGAAGATATCGCTTTCAAGGGCTGCAACGCCCTCAGCCTGAACATTGTCATCGGTGGGAAGCTCTACCACGGCATCATCGCCGGGGAGCACATCGATCACACCGGGATCCGCTGCGGGATCGCCCGTTGTGGGATCGGTAACATCGCCCGCATCGGGAAGGGGTGCATCAACACCGCCGTCAGGCAGACTTATGTCGGTGCCTTCTCCGGCTCCGGGATCCTGGGGGATATCGCCGTTTCCGCCGGCCGCGGGATCGGTAACATCAGTCTGGGCGGGATCCGTAACATCAGTCTGGGCGGGGTCTGTAACCTCGCCTGCTGCGGGATCCGTATAATCATCGGAAGGATCGCCTGCATCGCTGCCGGGATCCGTATAATCTTCATTATCACTCTCACCGGATTCGCCGGGATCATCAGCTTCCTCTCCGTCGTCGGAAGCATCCGCAGTGTCAAGTGTGCTCTCTGCGGATTCATCGTCGGCGTAAACCCGATGTACGTCGGTATTGCTTCGAAGCGCGCTTCCCGCGTTTGCAACAAGCATTGCAAACAAAACGGTAAGTGCAATGGCAACCCTTACGCGTCTCTTTGCCCAAAGTCCTTTCATTGTGTCGAATAATCTGTTCATGCTCTCCCTCTTTTCAAGCCGGTTTAAGAGTGACTACGCCGGGACAGGCCCGGATGAATGGATTAACGGTTGCTGACCTTTGCGGCCATGATGCCATGGACCACAAATCTTTTTTTGGCTCTGCCGGTACCCGAACAGGTGGCCAGAGTCATGGTGGACGCCGCGGTATCGACATCGACTCCGCAGTCGAAGACGCTCTCCCCCAATGCCATCTTTACGTAATCCCCGTATTCTTCGGGATTCTCGCACAGGTAGTAGGTGTGAGAGTCCGGCGCCGTTATGTAATATGAATAGATCCTAAATCTGTAGGAAGCCTCCGGAGTATAGTAGAAGAAATCCGGAGCCTGAGCATATAACCCTTCCTCGTTGGCATAGCGTTTCAGCGATCCGAACATGGTGCCGTTCTTCATGTTATGTCCGAAAAGGAGGGTATTATAATCCGAAAGATCGGTCTTCGAAAGGGATTCCAGGAAGATACAGCCGCTGCTGTTTTCCTCGCCCTCAAAGGTACGGTGGAGATAGTATTCGTCGTCCTCACCCTGTACCACCGGGTAGCTTATACCCAGACCTGGAAGGGATATCCACCCTACCGTATCGGGGTTCTTTGCCAGAAGTCCCTCAAAATCCACAGCAAGGGCCGGAATGCCTGCCTCGGAAAGCTCCTGAGCCAGGGTCTTTTCCTCGGGAGGAGCCTGGGAAACAAATCCCGTCAGCTCTTCGTACTCCTCACTGCTCTTTTTGTACTCACTGGTCTGCAGGTAAAAGACCACCAGAAATGCGATGATTGCAATGCCTAAGAGCACTTCTGTTATCCTGATGATCACGTCTTTCATCTGCCCGAAAACCGAAAAATACAAAAAATGTCCTACTTTGGTACAACCATACCAAATATAGGATATAAAGTCAATAGAGTTGTTTCAAAATTATGAACATTTTGAAAATTTTTTTTAGAGTTCCGCCGCCTTGTCCGCAGATGCGGTGGCAAGAGCGTCGCATCTTTCGTTTTCCGGGTGGCCGGCGTGGCCCTTAACCCAGGTAAAACTTACTTTGTGGCTCTCCATGGCCTTCAAAAGCCTCTGCCACAGCTCCACATTTTTCACCGGACTCTTCGAGGCGCTCTTCCAGTTATTTTTCAGCCAGGAATCCACCCAACCCTTGTTAAAAGCGTCCGTTACGTATTTCGAATCGGATATGACCTCCACCTCGCAGGGTCTGGTGAGGGCCTCAAGCCCCGTGATGACCCCCATGAGCTCCATCCTGTTGTTGGTGGTCTCTGCAAAGCCCTCGGTGTATTCTCTCTCATGGACGTTTCCCTTGGGGTCCACGTATCTCAGTATAGTTCCGTATCCTCCGGGCCCCGGATTTCCTTTAGATGAGCCGTCGGAAAAAAGTGTTACCTTCATGTCCAGTTCCCCGTATCCAAAAATCTGACGCAGCGGTCTATCGCCCTGTCCGTTATCTCATCGTCGTATCCCATGAGCACCAAAAGCTTTATGGCATTCCGGCTCATGGCCTTTCCGGGAAGCAGCTTATATCCGAAGGTGATACCTCCGTTTACCGTATCCACATCCTCGGTGAAATGATAGTTCTCGTATCTCTCTTTTAAAAGCTCCGCCAGCTCAAGGTCGTGGGTGGCGGCAAAGCAGAGGCAGCGCTTTGAAAGATCCTCAAGTATCTCCGCTGAAGCCGCTATCCTCTCGGCGGTGTTCGTGCCCCGAAGTACCTCGTCAACAACGCAGAGCAGAGGTCCCGACTTTGAGAGATCCATGATACGCTTCAGACTCTTTATCTCGGCCACATAGTACGAATCGCCTGCCGTCACGCTGTCGGATACCGCCATGGATGAAGCCACCCTGACGGGACGGTAGGAATAGGAAGCGGCGCACACAGTGTATATGGTCTGGGCCATATGGGCCGCCAGGGCAACGCTCCTGAGGAAGGTGGATTTTCCGGAGGCGTTGGAGCCTGTGAGCAGAACGCTCTTTTTCGTATCGATATCGTTTGGCACGCAGTTTTCTATCAAGGGATGGCAAAGACCCTTACAGCAAAGGCTTTCACCGTCAAGTTCAGGGGTACACACATTCTGCAGAGAGGCTCTGTAGGAAGAAACGGCGATGCATGCATCCAGCTCTCCGACCATGTGTGACAGCTTTACTATCCTGTCTCCGTTTTCAACCGCCATATTCTGCATGGAGTAAAACCTTAGGATATCCAGGTGAAGGAACATCCTGAAATAATCCAGCAGCACATCCCAGAGATTTCCCATGGCCTGTCTTCCGGTGGTGAGCAGAAAGGATAAGCGCCGCATGGGGCGGATCACATCCGTCTCGGCCTTTATCTCTTCCATGATGTCCTCAAGTCCCTCGAAGGTCTTTCCCTGAGTCAGCACATCCACAGCGCTGATGAGTCTGAGGATGGCCCCAAGGCATTTGATCTGGGGATCGATCAGCTTTTTTCTTCCGAAGTAGACCAGAAGGTTGATGAAAAGCACGGCAAAGAAAACAAAAAAGCCAGCCATGGGCTTAACGAAGATAAGCACGCACGCAGCTATCCCCGCTACAAGGCAGAGCCTGTCAAGGATAGCCAGCCTTGTCAGGTTGTGTTCCCTCGCCAGGGCTTTAAGGCCGTGAATACAGTCAACGGGAGGCATGGTGTCATCCCTGCCGATCATGTCCAGGGCGCACTGGAGCCTGACTCTGGTATCCGGATCGGCGGCAAAGAGCTCTATCAGCCCGTTCCTTTTTTTCAGGACACCCATGTCAAAAACAGGGGTGCGCAGCATGTCGTAGAGTGCTTCCTCTCCGTAAAAGCTGCGGCACACGTTGATCCTGTCAAAGAGTTCATCCAGTCCCAGATCCGAAGCTGTGGCCTCATCCACTGCCGCCTCGGCGTTTACGCTGCGGTGATAATGGGACATGTTCCTTTTTTCGGCATCGGCGCATTTATTTTTTTCGTAGGCACCGAAGCTGCTGCGAAAATATTCCGCCAGCTGCTTTTTTCTGTTTTTTTCGTCTATGGCGGATTTGATCATGAATGCAATGATCAGTGCCGCCAGTATGATCACAAATTCTTTCAAACCAGGCTACCCGTTATCTCTTCGGCCTTTGCAATGATCTTTTCGGCATCCTCTCCCACAAAGAATTCCCCCTTGCGGTAACGGATCACTCCGTCTATCATGGTAAGGCTCACGTTCTGCTTTGAACCGGAATAAACGATGTTCTTTACTATGTTGTTTATGGGTCTCATGTTGGGCTGATCCATGTCCAGCATTATGAGATCCGCCTTTTTACCGGGAGACAGACAGTCGCATTCCTTAAGCCCCATCGCCTTTGCACCGCCCACGGTGGCCATCTTCAGTACCTCTGCGGCATCCATAGCCGCGGCATCCTTTTCCTTGAGCTTTGCCAGCCCCGCCACAAGGAACATCTCCCTGAACATATCCAGGCAGTTGTTGGAGGCCGGTCCGTCGGTACCTATTGCTATATTTATCCCCGCCTTTAAATAGCGGGAAAGAGGTGCGATGCCGGATGCAAGCTTTGCGTTTGATGCGGGATTGGTGACTATGCTGAGTCCCTTTTTTGCAAAGATCTCCACATCTTCATCATCGAAGTATACGCAGTGGTATCCGCCGCCTCCGAAATCGTATATACCCAGTTCGTCAAAAAGCCGGGTTGGTGTCATGCCGTATCTTTCCCTGCACTGCTCAACCTCAGACTCTGTCTCCGAGTTGTGGCACCACACGGGAGTGCGATATTTTTTTGCAAGTGCGGCAACTCCCTCCAGAAGCTCCCTTGAGCAGGTGTACTCCGCGTGAAAGCCGGGCACGAAGCTCATGAGCGAACTCCGTGAATTAAGTTTTTGATACCATTCCTCCAAAAGCTCAAGGGACTGGGAAAAATTGTTCAGGCTGCCGGTCTGCACGCAGCGCATTCCCGTCTCCTCAAAGGCGTCGGCTATGGACATGGGAGTCAGATACATCTCAAAGACCGAGGTGATGCCTGAAGTGAGATACTCCAGCACCGCAAGCTTTGTGAGATGGTAGATCATATCCGGATCCAGCTTTGCCTCACAGGGAAACACCCTGTTGTTGAGCCACTCGTGAAGGGGAAGGTCATCCGCCAGTGACCGAAGGAACACCATGGCCGAATGAGTGTGGGCATCCTTAAAGCCGGGCATTATCAGAAAGCCTTTGGCATCGATCTCTTCGGTAAAGTCATGCCCTGTTTTATCGGGAGCATTTTCGGCAGGCCCCACATAAGTTATCCTGTCATTTTCAGTCCAAAGCTCTCCCCAACTTACCTCGGGCTTTCCCTCCATGGTAAGGAGTCTTGCATTGTAGAATCTGTAGCCGCTCATTTATGCCTCCGTTTCTTATTATTCGAGATTTGATGCACCAAAGCTCTCGGGCAGCAGCTGCCCAAGGGTATATTCCTTTACATCCGACGTGGACCTTACCACCAGTATGCGAAGATCCTCTCCGGCAAATTCACTCATGACCTGTCTGCAGGCGCCACAGGGAAAGGCGTAACCGGAAAGTTCATCCTCCTCATCCTCCGCCCCGCCGGCTATGGCCAGGGCTTCAAACTCACGCTCTCCCTTTGATACGGCATTGAACAGTGCCACTCTCTCGGCACAGCAGGTGAGGCCGTAGCTGGAGTTTTCTATATTGCAGCCCGTGAATATGCTGCCGTCCTTTGTGAGGAGGGCCGCTCCCACCCTGTAATGGGAATAGGGTGAGTAAGAATTATTTCTGGCCTCAAGGGCCGCCGTTACAAGCTTTGCCGTATCCATACCGTTCTCCTTGATAGTTTCACCGGATAAGTCCGGTCTCAAAAATATAAACCTGCACATCCCCGGGTGTGATCAGGGCTCTGTATTCATCACGCCAGCTCTGCTGATCAATGGCCACCACGGACATGCCTGCCTCCTTTGCATCGTCTAGGGTATCGTCAAAGCTTTTCTCATCCTTTATTAGCCCCTGTGCATCGTAGACTATGTCGCACCAGAATATCTGCTTTTTCAGATTTTTGAATATCTTAAGCTTTTTTGTGAAGATCACCAGGCGCTGAAGGTAAGATGTATCGCCGTTCTCAGAAACCAGGGATGCCATAAGCTCTTCGTCAAAGTATACCCCCACGAACAGATCTCCGTGCTCTTTGAGAAGGGAGGTTACCGTTTCGGGATCCGGAGACTCCGGCATCACACATTTTTTGCCGGAGGCATAGGCCGCCTCGGCGCCGGCCTTGTCACTTACGGCGGCAAATACACCGCCTCCCTCCCTGTACCATCTGGGCCCAATCTTTTTCAGCTCCTCGTACTCGGAGGGAAGTACGCTGTTGCTGTAGGCTCCGTCGGCCTTTGAGCGGATCATCCGCTCAGCCTCCCACCTGGTGTAGATGGTGTGGGGATAGACCTTTATGCCGTACCGCTTTGCTATGGGAGCGTACCTACTGCTCCACTTTCCCTTTTTCATCACCAGCACATCAATGCCGTTCCTGCGGCAAAAGGAGGCAACGCTTTCAAAGTCCTCCTCGGTCTTTTCAAAGCCTCTCTTGTAGAGGGTGAAAATGTATCCGCCCCAGGGTCCCTGCTTTTTCACCGGCGCCAGCTCGGCTTCATCGTAGAGCTGGATGATAATGCGGTTTTTAAGTTCATCCCCTCCGGCCTTTCGCACCGCCGACTCAAAGATCTCAAACTGAGTCCTGGTGACCTCTTCATCACCGCTCTTGAAATCCGTCACCAGACGCATGTCGGGATGTTCGTCCATAAGGGTGAGAAGATCATCCAGTGAAAGCGGGGTGAACTGACCGTCGATGGGTGTGTTCAAAAAAGTCTCAAGGGTGGGGATGTGATCATCGTCGATCCCCTCCTGCCCGGTTTCCGAAAAGCTGTGTGCCAGCACCAGGTACCCGTCCGAGGTCTGGGCAAAGTCACACTCAAAGATCCTCTGTCCGTTTTCGTAGGACCAGTTAAAGCCCTCGAGACAGTTTTCACTCTCCCCTCCGGAATTTCCCAGAGCATGAGCAACTATGGGGTACTCATCGTACCACATGGCCTCTTTTTTTTCGCAGCCGGAAAGCGTAAGCACCATGGCTGCCAGAAAAGCGGCGAAGAAAAACCTATTCATTGAACAGACTCCCTATGCTCTGATGGAAGGGCGGCCTGAGTATACCGCCGTCGGTGATTATGGCGGTTATGAGTTCATGATCCGTCACGTCAAAGGAAGGATTGTAGCACCTGACGCTCCCGGGAGCCGAGGGCTTTGAAAAATACCCCAGCTTTACTTCCTCGGGGCTGCGTTCTTCGATGACTATGTCAGCGCCGCTGCCGCAGGATATGTCTATGGAGCTTTTGGGCCCCAACACATAAAAGGGAATGCCGAAATGCTTTGCCATAACGGCAACTCCCAGGGTTCCTATCTTGTTTGCGGTATCACCGTTTGCCGCCACCCTGTCGCAGCCCACAAAGCAGGCCTGTATCCTGCCCTGCTTCATAATCGAGGCCGCCATGTTGTCACAGATCAGGGTCACATCAACCCCGGCCTTTGAAAGTTCATAAGAGGTGAGCCTTGCGCCCTGGAGCAGGGGCCTGGTCTCATCTGCATAAACGTGAAACTCCATACCGCGGCTTTTACCAAGAAGGATAGGCCCCAATGCGGTTCCCAGCCTGGAGGTGGCAAGAGGGCCGGCGTTGCAGTGGGTAAGGATCCCATAGCCGTCCTCAATGAGGGAAAGACCGTTTTCGGCGATCTTTGCGCACATGTCTATATCCTCAAGATGTACACGCTCTGCCTCCTTCATGAGAAGCTCCGAAAGATTCTTGGGAGAAATACTCCCGTCCCCGGCAAGGGCATTTTCCGCGCGGCTTATCATAAGCCCTATGACATAGCTTAAGTTTACCGCGGTGGGCCTTGAGGAGTTGAGATACTCCGCTTCTTTTTTAAGCTCCGATAAAAGTCCTGCGGCATTGCCTTCCTTTTTTGCAAGAAGGGCTGCCCTTACAGCCATGCAGTAGCCCGCAAAGATGCCGATGCAGGGGGCGCCCCTTACCTCAAGGCGCTTTATTGCGTCGTACATCTCCCGGATCTCGCTGCACTTTTTCCACTCCTCCATCCCGGGGAGCAGGGACTGGTCCAGATATATCACGCTCTCTCCGTCTGCGGAGGGGCGTACATGGTCTGTCTCGAGATATTCCATGATCTATTCACCAAGCCTTTTGATAACCGCTGCCACAAGTGCCTTGAATTTGGGTGCCACGGCTGCGGCTGCGGCCTGGACCTCATCGTGAGTCAGGGGAGTCTTCTGGATGCCCGCTGCCATATTGCATACGCAGGAAAGCCCGCCGATCTTCATCCCCATGTGATTTGCCGCAATGGCCTCAACCACTGTGCTCATGCCCACAGCGTCCGCTCCCAGTTTCTTGAACATCTGTATTTCCGCGGGGGACTCAAAGGAAGGGCCCGTGGTCATGACATAGACTCCCTCTTTGATGTCGACGCCAAGTTCCTTTGCACACTCCCTGATCACCCCGGCAACATCCTCGTCGTACACATGGCTCATATCCGGGAAGCGGGTTCCCAGCTCATCGATATTGGGCCCGATAAGGGGATTGGGGGCAAAGGAAGATATATGATCCGTGAGCATCATCAGGTCACCGGCCTTAAAGGAAGGATTGATCCCTCCCGAGGCGTTGGTGAGGATCAGGTACTCGGCTCCCATCATGCGCATGAGTCTGGTGGGAAGCACCACGTCCTCGATGGGATAGCCCTCGTAATAGTGGACCCTGCCCTTCATGCAGACCACCTTCACATCTCCCAGATAACCGAAGATAAAACAGCCGGCATGTCCGGGAACGGTGGATACGGGAAAACCGGCTATATCGCTGTAGGGTACAACGCACTCCTGCTTTATGCCGTCGGCAAAGTCCCCCAGGCCGGAGCCCAGCACCAGTGCCACCTTCGGCTCAAAGTCAGTCTTCTTCCTCACATCTTCAAGACAGCGTGTAAGCTTTTCATAAACAGCGTTCATCACAAACCTCCTTGTCTGATGATCCGGGCCGCGATCCCTATTATGAGAAGGTGCACCGGATAAAACCAATAGTAAAAATACTTGTGTTTAATGTTCCCTCTTTTGCCGTTGTACATGATGGCAAGAGGTGCCACAAAGAATGCGTATATCTCGCTTTTGCTGTACAGGGTCAGCACCGTACAGCCCGCCAATATCATGGGCAGCGCCGGCCCCGTAATGCGGCTTTTTTCATACCAGGCTTCCCTGATAAGATACATGAGACAGATCATGATGATCCCCCCCTGCTTGTAATCGCAGCGGATAAGCCTGGCCATGATGGCAAAGAGAAGGATGGCGGCCAGGATCAGGTCATACCTTAGCATGTCATGCTTTTCGAAATGATCCTCGATGAATTTTATGACACAGAGGGCGCACAGGGCGATGAAGAGGGAGATAAAAACATTCTGTTGTCTCGGAAACAAAAAATCCCCTCTCGAGGAAGCGAGATTAAAGGGGATCTCCGACACAAGGGCTCCCAGTGCCATCGCGGTCACGTACCGCCTTATGTTTTTGGTATGGACAAAGCCCTCCACCAGCAGCAGCCCGAAGATGGGAAAGGCAAGTCTTCCGATATGTCTCAGTATCTCGTAGACCTCCCTCAGGGAAGGGTCGGCCTTGACAAGCAGATAAACCACTCCCATGGCGAAATGATCGACCGCCATTACGGCCATGGCAAAAAGTTTTAGTTTCCTGGAATCCATATCAACCGAACGCCTCAATAAACTCTTCCGCAAGCTCTATGGCGGTATCATACTCAAAGGAATCACAGGCCAGACGGATACGGCTGATGTAGCTGTTCATTTCCTCTCCGTAGTTTTTGCCCTTCCACCGGTCCAGGAGAGCCTCAAGTCCGGGAGAGTCAAAATCCTCGCAGAAGGTTTTGAACTCCTTCATGGACTCTATATCAAAGGGTACCACCTCTCCGATGACCATATCGTTGTCGTTTTCAAAGGAGTCCTTTGATATCAGGTAATCCTTTATCTCTTCCAGCAGGTCTCTGTATCTGTCTATGGCATGGTTCAGATTGCCGCTGATGTAATCCAGATCCCTGTCCTTACCGGCAAACTCAAGCTTCTTAAAGAGCTCCGAAACCTCCCTGCCGCCGATACCCGCGGAGGAACCCTTAACCGCATGGACGTTTATGGTGAACATCTCCATGTCGCCGGCCTCATACTGTCCCAGTATGTCGGCTATCCTGGGCTCACCCTCACGGTAATAGGTGTTGAGGATATCGCAGTATACCTTTTCGTCGCCGCCGGAGTGAAGAAGTCCGGTATCCACGGAAAGGCCCGAAACTGCTCCGCTCTCTCCCTCGCTTTGGGATCCTTCGGTATTTTCTTCTCTCTCCTCTATGAGCTCATCCCTGAGATAGTTGCGGAGGATCGCCTCAAGAGGCGCGCGCCGCACGGGCTTTGCCAGCAGATCCTGGAAGCCCGAACTCATGAGCTTTTCCTTGGCGTCGTATTTCATGGAGCTGGTCATGCAGATGATCGGCACCGTGGAGTACCTTTCGTCCGCAAGACGACGGATACCCCTTAAGGTCTCCATGCCGTCCATCACGGGCATGTTCTGGTTCAGCATGATAAGGTCGTAGAACTGTCTGGAGCACTTGTCCAGTGCCTCCCTTCCGCTGGTGGCGATGGAGGAATTTATCTCGAACCTGTCCAGTATGCCGGAGACCATGTGGAGATCCAGCATGTTGTTGTCCACTATCAGGACCTTTGCCTTTGGAGCAGTGAAGCTGCTCTCGCTTATGGTGCCCAGATAATCGGAGCTGAGCCAGGTATTGTAAAGCGCCTCGCTAAGGTTGATGCAGCTTATGGGTGTCCTTAGTATGCGGCAGTCGCCGAAGTCACCGAACTTGTGTCTGTAGTCGGAAATGATGTAGCACTTGTTGTCGCACTCGTACGCCCCTATATGGCCCGCCACCTTTTCGTACAGCGAATCATAGACAAAGATATGGTCGTAGCTGTTGCTCTTGAGTCTGGAGGTAAAGCCCACATAGCTCTCGGTAATGTCAGGAACAACCCCGAAGAGTCCCATGGTGTTGAGCCAGAAATTGCTCTTCTCTCTAGAGGGAACATACACAAGGGACCGCTCACGGCTCATGTCCTTGGTATCCACGATGGGAACCCTGTCGGCGCTGAATATCTCAAAGTAGAAGCTGGTGGATGTACCGACGCCATTTATACTGTCAATGCTGATATTTCCGTTCATCAGCATCAGCAGCTCGCGGCAGATGTTCATCTCAAGACCTATCTTTTTAAGCTGTGAATACTTCTTTGAGTCGTAGATCTCGAAGCTGTTGAATACCGCTGCCTTTTCGTCCTCGGTAAAACCGGGGCCGGTGTCGGATATCCTGACGTTGATCCTTATGTTGCTGCGGCGGGGCTGTTTCTCAAAGCCCACCTCCATGATGATACGTCCGTCCTGTGTGCTGCGGACGGAGTTGTTGAGTATGTACTTGAATACCTGTCTCACCTTTGAAACATCACCGTAGAGCACGTCGGGAATGGCGGGATCTATCTGGGTGTAAAGCGAGACGTTTTTGTCCGTCAGTTCCATGCTCACGGTATAGATGAGATCCTTGAGCACCGTGCTGAAGTGGAACTGGTGATTGGCAAGCTCCACCGTCCCGGCATCGAGAGCCGAGTAGGTGAGCACGTTGTTTATCATGCCCAAAAGCGAAAAGGCGGACTCTTTTATCATCCCCAGCTCCGCGGAGATGTGTTCATTGCCCTCGTTCCTCTCCAAAAGCTCCGTCATGGTGATTATGGCGTTCATCGGAGTGCGGAGCTCTCCCGTGGTGTTTGCCAGGAATTTGCTCTTTACCTCTCCGGTCATCTCTATGAACCGGCGGGATTCCTCTATAAGGCGCTTTAAGTGGCGGTATACTCCTGCATACAGTGCAAGGGACATTACCGCGAGGATTGAAATGGTGACAAAGGCAAAGATAAGATGTCTGATGAGATCCCAGTTCTCACCCACGTACACGAGTCTCTCGGGGTAGTAGTAGGCGAAGGCCATGACAAAGATATCCCACATGGATATGAGTACCAGGGAGACTAAGAGCCTCACTCCTCCAAGAAGGATGAAGGCCAGTATAAAACCTCCCACGAAGAGCACCGGAGTGCCTCCGAACATACCCATGCTGCAGATAAAGAGGGCGGGAAGGAAAACCAGATCCGTCAGATATACGATGATGTTGGACACCAGTCCGTAATGACCGGAAAGGCGCGCAAAGATCCAGAGGCAGGCCATGACTGCCATATAAGCAACGCACACTCTCCCCAGATATGTGACGCCGTCTCCGTTTGAAAGGACGATGGCCCCCATAAGGGAAAAGAGCTCACAGTATAGGAATACAAGATTGACCATGCGCTCGCTGACGGAGGTATCTTCGGTTATACCAATCCTGCGCATGAGCACTTCACGATCATTCATCCACAGTCACCGTTTCCTCTTTTTCAAATTTAATGGCGCTGATGGGAAGCTGGCTGATTATGCATCTGTCAAGCTTCTTCATCTCCACCGGCTTGGTGAGGTATTCGTCAAATCCCTCGGACAAAAGCATTTCTCTCACACCCTCAACCGCATTTGCGGTAAGGGCGATTATGGGCACCCTTTCCACCCAGTCTCTGTCCATCTTCCTGATGCGCTTCAGTGTGTCTATACCGTCCATCTCCGGCATCATGTAATCCAGGAAGATGATGTCCACCTCCTGGGATTCCAGACGGTTCAGACACTCCTGTCCGCCGGAAGCCATGTACACTTCCATGCCGTACTTGCTCAGCAGCGCGGAGATAACCTTTAAGTTTGTGAGGTTGTCGTCCACCGCCATAGCCCTTATTCCGGGGCAGGTAAAGCTTCCGGAGACGGTCATCCTCCTGAGGGATGAGTGATCCCTGTTTTCCAGAAGGGCGTCTATGTTTATGGAATCCACCGGGCGGATCAGGATGCTGCCGGGACAGCCCGAAATGCTGCTCCTTGTAACCCCGGTGACCACGATGAGCCTGCGGTCTCCCAGATTTTCCCTGAGGAAGCCGTCAAGGCCGGTATAGTTGTTGTGATCCAGGAAGATATGGGTATAACCCACGGAATTGAACTTTTCCCGGAAGGCGTCGGCGCTCTCGCAGACATCGGTGGCTACGCCGCACTGGACAAGGGCTTTTTCAAGCATGTCGGAGCTGAGTTCATCCTTTTCGAATACAAGAGCTCTGAGCTTTCCTCGCTCCTTTGTATCCAGAGGCTCGTTAGGTGCAGAAACTCCCTGGCGCAGAGAGATCACGAACTTGGTGCCCTCTTCGTCGCTGCCCTCGTAACAGAGTTCTCCGTCCATTCCCTCCATAACATCCTTGCAGAAAGCAAGGCCCAGTATGGTGCGGACCTCCTCGTTGCTGTTTTTGTTTTTCAGGGCGTACTCCGTGTCAAACATCCTGCTGACCTCGGTTGCATCCATTCCCATTCCGGTGTCGGTTATGCTTATCTCAAGCACTGCCGAGGTATCGGAGCTCTCCCTGCAGCCGACCCTCAATACTATGCTGCCCTCGGTAGTGTACTGCATGGAATTTGAGAGCAGATATATGATGACCTGCCTGAGGCGCTTGGCGTCGCCGTAGAGATTCACGGGCACATTCGGATCCATGTCAACAAAGAGCTCCACGCCCTTGTCCATAAGGCTGATGGACATCATGTTCACCACATCGTCCACCAGGGTGGTGAGCTCATACTCCCTCTCGTGAATGGCAGGTGAGCCGTTGGCCTGATATGAGAAATCCAGGAGATCCTCCACCGTGAAGAGCAGAGCGTGACAGGCGTTGATCACATTGGTGACCTCGCCCTTTGAGTTTTCATCGATATCGGAATCCATGAGGAGCTGTGAAGTGCCCAGAATGGCATTCATGGGCGTCCTCATCTCGTGAGACATGTTGGAAAGGAATACGTTTTTGGATTCATCCAGGCTCAGGACCTCGCTGCGGGCTTCCTCGGCCTTGACCTTTTCGATGGAGTAAAAATGAATGCTCAGCTTAATACAGACTCCGCACATCACTCCGCAGAAGAATACGGCATAGCAGAGCTCTGCCAGAGTGGCGGCGGTGTTGCTTTCGCCGTAGTAGGGGAGTTCGTTGCGGCGGTAAACATAGACATGCACCGCCGAAAAGATAAGAACAGATGCAAAGGAAGCTATGTAGCTCATTGGTTCCCCCAGCATCACAACGCACAGGAGCACCGCAAGCACAAAGAACACAGACACGGCTCCCACTGCCCTGCCCCTGAGGATGTAAACAACGGGAAGGACCACAACGTTCACTATGAACAGAATGATCAGGGCGCACATGGTAAAGCGCTCCGTAACCTCGGCAAAGTAAAGCCCCACCATAACGCTGATCATGGAGAGCATGATGATGAAGACGGGAAGTATGCCGTACCTCATAAGGACAGCGATAAAGCCCAGGAGAGCCAGCATCACAAAGCATGCAAAGACTCCCAGGAAAAAACCCTTTTTCCGGGGATCGAAATCGTTATTGAAATATCTGTCCTTCAGTGCTTCGAGCATGAAACTACCTCATCAGTTCATCCATGGCAAGCTTCAGTCCGTCAACCGTGAGTTTGTACATGGGAATAAGACTCTTTACAGCTGTCTCCGCCTCTCTCCAGGGAGCGTGTCCCGGGGCCATTTTGGGGTTGAGCCAGACGATCTTTTTGTAATTTCTCTTCATGAGGCGGAGCCAGTCCCAGCCTGCCAGACCGCCGTTGGGGCCCCTGTAGTTTCCGGTGTCGGAATACAGCTCCTCGGGAGCCATTGCGGCGTCCCCCACGATGATCACCTTGTAGCTGCTGTCAAGGTTTCTGAAGAGCCACTCCGTCTCGATCCAGTTTCCGTTTTCGCACTCCGGGTCGTTGTAAACGTGAGAGTAGATACAGTTGTGAAAATAATAAGTCTTAACGTCCTTGTAATGATTTGATTTGTGCACGGACTGGAAGAGCTCGTTCATCAGTCCGCTGTAGGGTATCATGGTGCCTCCGGAATCCATGAGGAGCAGAAGCTTTACCGTGTTTTTTCTGGGGCGTTCGTATATGATCTTCAGATATCCGCCGCTCTCACAGGTGGCATCCACGGTCTTATCCAGGGAGAATTCATCCTCCGGAAGGTCGAGCCTTGAGGAATACTGCCTGAGCCTGCGGAGCGCAGTCATGAACTGGCGGTTGTCAAGGATCCTGTCATTTCTGAAATCCTTGAACTTGCGCTCGCCTATGACCTCGAAGGCGCTCTGGTACCCGGTGGTGCCGCCTATCCTGATACCGCCGAGATTACCGCCCAGGTTTCCGAAGGCGGTCTTGCCCATGGTGCCGATCCAGGTAGATCCGCCGGTGTGCTCGGAGTCCTGGTTTGCCTTGACCTCTTCGTACTCTTCCTTGATCTGGGCATGATCCATCTCGCCCTGTTCCTGCTGGTTCATAAAATGCTTGTGCTGTTCCCACTGGTCGGCGTACTCCTCCTGGAGGTCCGTCTTGTCCAGCCAGCGCAGCATGGCATCGGTGACATCGTCGGTATTTGACCTGATGCCCTTAAAGTACTCAAGAAACAGAGCGTCGTACTTGTCGTATTCGGTTTCGTTTTTCACCAGTATCATCCTGGATACGTAGTAAAAATCCGTAAGGCTGCTTCCGCAGAGTCCCTTGTCCAGTGCCTCCATAAGGGTGAGCCACTCAGCCAGGGTGATGTCCATTCCCTTGCGGCGCAGAAAATTGAAAAAACCGAGAAACATTCAACACCTCTACATAAGTCCGGTCTTTTTTATGGCCTCAAGATCCTCGTCCTTTTTGATGATGACTCCCAGGAAGGGAAGGGTCTCCTTTATCTTTGCGGGAGCAATGCCCGAAAGCTTCAGGGCGCTGATCCAGTCGATGAACTCTGAGGTCGAGGGCTTCTTCCTGATCTCTCTCTTGTCCCTGATGGCATAAAATGCATCCAGGGCATCCGCCAGCATGTTCTCCTCGATGTCGTCAAAGTGTGTAAAGACGATCTCTCTCATGAGTTTGGTGTCGGGGAAATCGATATAGTGGAAGATGCAGCGGCGCAGGAAAGCGTCGGGCAGTTCCTTTTCGGCGTTTGAGGTAATGATGACGATGGGGCGATGCTTGGCCTTTACCGTCCTCTTTGTCTCGTGGATGTAAAACTCCATCTGGTCAAGCTCCCAGAGGAGATCGTTGGGGAATTCCAGATCCGCCTTGTCTATCTCGTCTATGAGGAGTACCACCTGCTCATCACTATCGAAGGCCTCTCCCATCTTGCCCAGCTTGATGTAGCGGGAGATGTCATCCACTCCCTCCTCTCCGAACTGGGAATCATAAAGCCTCTGGACGGTGTCGTATACGTAAAGTCCCTCCTGGGCCTTTGTGGTGGATTTGATGTTCCAGATTATTAGCCTTTTCCCAAGTGCCTGTGATACCGCCTGTGCCAGCATTGTCTTGCCGGTGCCGGGCTCACCCTTTATCAGAAGGGGCTTGCCCAGTGCAATCGATACGTTCACCGCGCTCATGAGCTCCGGTGACGCCACATATGTGCTGCTGCCTTTAAAAACTTCTTTCATTTCGGTCTCCGTGTGAAAACTACAGTTTCTTTTCTATCTCTTCGATCACGATCTCCAGGGCCTTGATCCTGGCGTAGCGCTTGTCCACCGACTCCAGGATGTACCAGGGTGCGTATTCCGTGGAGGTCTTGCGGATCATCTCGTCGATGGCTCCCTCGTAGAGGTCCCACTTCTCTCTGTTCCGCCAATCCTCATCCGTGATCTTCCACTGCTTTTCCGGAGTGTTCTGCCTGTCGGTGAACCTCTCCAGCTGAGTGTCCTTGTCGATCTGAACCCAGAACTTTATCACTATTGCTCCCCAATCCGTGAGTTCCTTTTCGAATTCGTTTATCTCGTTGTAGGCCCGCTGCCAGTCATTTTCGGAGCAGAAGCCCTCAAGTCTTTCCACCATGACCCTGCCGTACCAGGTCCTGTCAAAGACGGCTATGTGACCATCCTTGGGAAGCCTGTTCCAGAAGCGCCAGAGGTAGTGGCGGTTTTTCTCCCGGGGCTCCGGTGATGCAATGGGATGTACCTCGAACCCGCGGGGATCCAGGGCCGCCGTGAGACGCTTGATATTACCACCCTTGCCTGCGGCATCCCAGCCCTCGTATCCGATGATCACCGGTATCTTGTTCAGATATATGCGGTTGTGGAGTTCGGAAAGCCTGTCCTGAAGTTCCTTGAGCCTGGTGTCGTATTCCGCAGGGGAAACCCGCTTGTCCAGGGGTATCTCGGAAAGAGGGGTGACCTGCTTTAAGGGGAAGGTGTTCTGGAGCACCGCTGCCGCCCTGCCCGTGTTCTGGAGGGCTATCTCAATGCTCTTCACCAAAAGCTCCGTCATCTGGAGCTCCGCCCATCTGCGGCTCTTTGAATCGATGAAATACCAGGGGGCTATGAACTGGTTTGTGGCCTCAAGGTATTCATCATAAACATCGACGCATTTGTCGTAGTGCTTGTTCTGCCACCGGTCCCACTTTTCCACTCTCCACCGGGTGCTGGAGTCCTCCTCCAGAGCCTCCAGACGCTTTTTCTGCTCCTTTTCGCTGATGTTGAAAAAGAATTTCACCACCAGGTATCCGTTGTCGGAAAGTGTGCGCTCAAAGCGTTTGATGGAAGTGAGCTGCCTGTGGTAGGTCTCGTCGTCGGTGTCACCGGTAAGCCTGTTTCGGGTGATCTCGTCCATCCAGCTTCCGTCGAAGAAGGAAAACTTACCCGCCTCGGGAATGCGGACGAAATACCTGTAGAGGAAGGGGCGCCTTGCCTCGTCCTCGGATATCTTTGAAAGTGTTTCGGTCTTGTAAAAACGGGGATCAAGGTTTTTGATCACCTTGCCCAGAATGCCGCCCTTGCCGGCGCCTCCCCAGCCGTCAAGGATCACAAGCACGGGAAGCTTTTTCTCCTTGATGGCCATCTGCATGCCCGAAAGTGCCTCCCGGGCCTTCTGCAGCCTTTCGGTGATCTCCTCATCACCGGGCTTTTCGCTCTTCACCCAATCCTTCAGCATACGTACCCCCCTTTCCGCCACCGGCCGCCGCCGGTAACTTAAAGCCTTACTCCGGCTTTTTGTCCCTCATCATGAGGTCGCCCAGCGCATGCTTGGGCTCCTTGCCCTCGAACAGGAGCAGGTTCATCTGCTCGATTATGGGAAGCTCAACTCTGTAGGTCTTTGCAAGTCCGAGAGCTGCCTTTGCGCTGTACACGCCCTCTACCACCATGCTGACCTCATCCATGGCCTCCTGAACCGTCTTTCCCTGTCCGATGAGGATGCCGGCACGTCTGTTCCTTGAATGCATGGACTCACAGGTAACTATCAGGTCGCCGAGACCCGTAAGTCCGTAAAAGGTCTCGGGATTGCAGCCCATGGCCACTCCCAGCCTTACCATTTCCCTGATGCCTCTGGTGATGAGAGCCGCCTTAAGGTTGTCACCGCAGCCTATGCCGTCGGCCACGCCGGAGGCAAGGGCTATAACGTTTTTAAGAGCCGCTCCTATCTCCATGCCCAGCACGTCGGTGCTGGTGTATACCCTGAAGGCGGGCGCCATGAAAATGTCCTGTATCATCACGGCAACCTTGGGATCCTCGCAGCCAGCAACGATGGCCGTGGGCATTCCCTTGCCCACCTCTTCCGCATGGGAAGGTCCGCAGAGAACCGCCACCACTGCCTGGGGGATCTCGTCTTTTATGACTGCGGAAAGAGTCATGAGAGTATGCTCCTCAACGCCCTTTGCCACGTTCACTATCACCTGTCCCTCGGCTATGTGCTTTTTCATTTCACGGGCCGTGTTCCTCACGTATGCGGAGGGCACGGCTATGATGACTATCTTTTTATCTTTTATGACAGCGTCCATATCAGTGGTAAAATCCACCGACTCCGGAAGGATAACTCCCGGGAGCTTTTTCTGGTTCTCGTGATGCTCCTTCAGCATGCGGACCTCGTCCTCGAAGGATGACCACATGGTAACGCTGTGACCGTTTTCGGATAAGAGCCACGCCAATGCGGTTCCCCAGCTTCCGGCTCCTATGATCCCGATTTTCTCCATAATCTTTTGCCTCCTTATGGTTGGTTTATGATTCGCTTTTCTTTTTGAGATAGGTCTTTCTCTCCGTGCCGGAGATAAGTCTTTTGATGTTTTCCCTGTGTCTGACAAAGGCCATGATCACAAGAAGAAAAACAACAATATACATTTCGATCTTTGACGCCGGATCCATGGGTGCGAACTGTCCGTAGGAAAGCTGTCCCATGACCGCTATCTGTGCAAAGAGATAGACGTAAATGCACAGAGACCCCAGGGATACGTAATGGGTGATACCGAAGATCAGGGCAAAGAGCAAAAGCTCGGGGAGCACGAACTCCCATCCCATGACCAGTATCAGCCCCGCAGTTGCGGCTATACCCTTTCCGCCCTTAAATCCCATGTAAAAGGGGAAATTGTGGCCCAGCACCGTACCCGCGGCTGTGTAAACCTTCAGCAGGGGAAACACCTCGGCATGGGCAGTGTGGAAAAGGGCGTACACCAGCAGCACCGCGAAGACGCATTTGAAGGAATCTCCCAGGAACACCAGAAGTCCCGCCTTGGCTCCCTTGGTCCTCAGCATGTTGGTGGTGCCGTAGTTGCCGCTGCCGGAATCCTTGAGATCGAATCCGTTGAGTTTCCCGTAAATATAGGCAGTCTGGAACAGTCCGAAGATATATCCGATGCCTACGCAGGCAGTTCTGACTAAGATGCTCATTTTTCCTGGTTCCTTTCCCTTATCAGAAATCTCAGGGGTGTGCCCGCGAAACCGAAGGCCTCCCTGATACGGTTTTCTATGTAGCGCTGATACGAGAAATGCATCAGTTCCCTGTCGTTCACAAAGATCACAAAGGTAGGGGGCTTAACCGATACCTGTGTGATGTAATACAGTCTGAGCCTCTTGCCCTTGTCGGCAGGGGGCTGCTGGAGAGCCACTGCCTCGGTCATGATCTCGTTGAGAACGCCGGTGCCCACTCTCAGGGCGCAGTTCTCGATGACTGCGTCTATGGAATCAAAGAGCTTGTCCATCCTCTTTCCGCTCTTTGCGGAGATGTAGATGACCTCTGCGTAGGAAAGGAAGGACAGGGTCTGTTTAACCTTTTCGGTGAAGCGGTAGATGGTCTTGTCGTCTTTTTCGATGGCATCCCACTTGTTTACCGCGATGATGATACCCTTGCCTCTGTCGTGGGCAATGCCCGCGATCTTTGCATCCTGCTCCGTCACTCCCTCCGTGGCGTCGATGACTATGATCACCACCTCGGAGCGTTCAACCGCAGACACGGTGCGGAGGATCATGTAATGCTCAAGCTCTTCTTTTATCTTGTTCTTGCGGCGAAGTCCCGCGGTGTCGATAAAGACATATTCACGGCCGTTCCGGGTCACCACCGCATCCACCGCATCCCTGGTGGTGCCGGCGATATCGGAAACGATGAGTCTTTCCTCCCCGAGAAGCCTGTTGATGATGGATGACTTGCCCACGTTGGGCTTCCCCACTATGGCGATGCGGGGGCGCTCATCCTCAATGTTTTCTTCTTCGTTTTCGGGAAGAAGGGCTATGAGCTGATCCAGCATGTCGCCAAGGCCCAGCTTTGCCTTTGCGGAAACGGGTATGGGATCCCCTATGCCAAGGGAATAGAACTCATAAACGTCGGGCATGAACTTTTCAAAGCTGTCAACCTTGTTAACCACAAGCATGACCTTTTTCCCGGATCTGCGGAGCATATCCGCCACCTTTGAATCCGAATCCACAAGTCCCTGTCTGACGTCCACGAGAAAGATTATGACATCCGCCGTGCTGATGGCGATCTCTGCCTGCTCCCTCATGCGGGAAAGCAGTATATCGCCGCTCTCGGGCTCGATGCCTCCTGTATCTATTATTGTAAAGCTCCGGTCAAGCCACTCGGTGTCCGCGTATATCCTGTCCCTGGTAATGCCGGGGGTATCCTTTACTATGGATATCCTCTCTCCAGCCATTGAATTGAAAAGGGTGGACTTGCCGACGTTGGGCCTTCCCACTATAGCCACTATAGGCTTACTCATATTTTCCCTGCTCTCTTTCCGGGTTGAGAGATGCGTAGCACTCCCTGCTCCGGTCGGCCTCAAAGCCGCACAATTTTTCTATGAAGCATAATCCATTAGATTTTACTATATCTGTGGGAACTTGTAAAGTTTGCGACAGGTCTTCCAGGGTAATGTCATCCAGCAAGGTGTGCTGTCCGCTGCGGAGTATGTTTTCCGGAAAATACAGGGTCTCTCCCAGCTCTTTGTCCTTAAGCTGGTTTATGATATCGCCGCCGGTGATAAGGCCGCTTACGGTGATGCCGTGGCCGAAGAAATCGTTTACTATGCCGTAGAGCCTGACATTGACATCGGGAAAAACGGCATGCATTTCATCCAGCATGCTCTTTATGGTGTCATACGCCAGTACTCCCGTGGCCACGGAGACCTCTCTCTTAACGTTTTTATCCGTGTCCGGATCATTTTTGACCGCCTCAAGGGCCATTCTGAACTCGTTTATCAGAAGTCTCAGCATTCCCACCCCGTTTTCCAGCTGAAGGTATCCGTCGTAACGGTCCTCCTCCGGAAGTGGTCTGCCCGCCAGAAGATACCACTCATCCGAGGCGTGGACCAGATGTGTGCCGTGCTTTTCAAATATCCTCTTCTGCTCTCCCTCTATGAGGTCGATCACCTCACCGGCATCCTCTTTGCCGAAGGGCTCCAGCTTTGCCAGGCCGTCCCTGAATTTGGAGAGCCCCACAGGCACGACGGACACACTCTGAAGGCAGGGCATATAGCCCTCCAGGTCTCTTATGGAGCGCAGAAGCTCCGCCCCGTCGTTGATGCCCTTGCAGAGTACTATCTGGCCGTTCATGGTGATGTCGGCTTCAAAAAGCCGGTCCACCTTTTTCAGGGCCTCACCGGCAAAGCGGTTGTTCAGCATGGCGCAGCGCAGCTCCGGATTAGTGGTCTGAAAGGAAATGTTGATGGGCTCCAGCCGGTACCTGCATATCCGGTCCAGGTCGTGGTCCGACATGTTTGTAAGGGTCACGTAATTGCCCTGGAGAAAGGAGAGTCTGGAATCGTCGTCCTTGAAATACAGAGTCTCACGCATGCCCGGAGGCATCTGGTCAATAAAGCAGAATATACATTTGTTGTGGCAGGACCTGTATTCGTCCATGAGGCCGTTCTCAAAATCCGCCCCCAGGTCCTCGCTCTCCTCCTTGTCGATCTCAAGGAGCCACTCGGAACCGTCCTTTTTCTTTACCAGTATCTCAACATACTCATCCTGCATGAGAAAACGATAATCGAAGATGTCCTCTATCTCCTGGCCGTTTATCTCAAGGAGCTCATCGCCGGGCTCTATACCCAGTTCCGCGGCAATGCCCTCCGGGGCTATGTTTTTAAAAACGTGTCTGTTTTTTTTCATGTCAGTATGATATTATTACTTGTTGTAAGTTTCAATGATTACATTTCCGGGAGGCCACATGCCAAATATCGATTTTCTGGAAAACACAATGCCGGTTGCGCCCCTGAGGCTCTGCGTACTTGAATCCTCAAAGGATCTGGGCCGCATGGTCAACGGGCATCTGGTCAACTACAGACATTCCATCAACCAGCCCCATATCGACAGCCCTGCGTTCCTTGAATACGTCATGGACGACTACCGGCTGGATTTCTCAATGCCCCGGTTCGGCTCCGGCGAAGCGAAATGTATAATAAACGAAACAATCCGCGGCAAGGATCTTTTCATAATCGTGGACGTTACGAACCATTCCCTGACCTACAGGATGAACGGTTTTGTGAACCATATGTCTCCCGACGATCACTTCCAGGATCTCAAAAGGCTCATAGCCGCAGTGGCCGGTAAGGCTCACAGGATAAATGTGGTAATGCCCTTCCTCTATGAGGGACGTCAGCACAAGCGCGCCGCCAGGGAGTCCCTGGACTGCGCCATGATGCTCGAAGAACTGTCCAGAATGGGCGTGTCAAACATCATAACCTTTGATGCCCACGATCCTTC
>JAFYEL010000102.1 GCA_017544285.1 Lachnospiraceae bacterium
AGCCTGCTCTTATTGTTTATAGCGCGCGATCAGGGTAAGATTGCGGCGATCATTTTTTCTTTCCGAACAGTCCGTGCTTCTTTGTATCACCGTGCTCGGAAACCTTGCTCCCTTTTGCCTTTAGGGGCGCAGGAGAAGCCTTTGCCGGGTTCTTTTCGTCATCACCCCAGTCACCCCAGTCATCGGAACTGTCCTCCCATTTTGAGGAATATGCCGCGTCGTCATTGCTCGGGGCGGAAACAAGGTTGCTTAGGGCATCCTTTGATACTGCCTTTTTCCCTTTTTTATCAGCCTTGTCCCTGGCCTTCTTTCCGGAAGCCGGATTCAAACCGCCCGGTGCATCGTCCTCCATGTTTTTCCTCTTTCCCAGATAATAGATCTTATTGCCCAGGTTCTCGGGATTCGTTGTATAGGAATAGGCGGTCTTTTCACTGATGATACCATCGTTGTAGAGGTTTAGGAGACTGGTGTTCATCGAGATCATTCCCTCCTGGGAGGAGGTATCTATGATGGAATCAATGCTCTGGATCTTCTGATCCCTTATATTGGTTCTGATGGCAGGATTGAGAGTCATTATCTCAAAGGCAGGAACCACCGTTCCCTGCTCAGAGGGAAGCAGCTGCTGGGATACCACCGCCTGGAGCACCATTGACAGCTGGATGTAGATCTGATGCTGCTGGTTGGGCGGGAAGGAGTCTATTATCCTTTCAATGGTATTGGCAGCCCCGATGGTGTGAAGGGTTGAGAGAACGAGGTGCCCGGTCTCAGCCGCGGTCATGGCGACACTGATGGTTTCCGAGTCACGCATCTCTCCAAGCAGTATAACGTCAGGGCTTTGACGGAGAGAGGCTCTTAAGGCGGTCAGATAACTGTCGGTATCCGAGATGATCTCCCTCTGGCTTACAATGCTCTTTTTGTGGACATGGAGGTACTCCAGAGGATCCTCAAGGGTAATGATATGAGCCTGTCTGGTAGAATTGATGTGATCCACCATACAGGCCAGGGTAGTGGACTTGCCGCTTCCGGCCGGACCGGTCACCAGAACAAGCCCCTTTTTGCGGTCGGCCAGGTGTATAATGCTTTCAGGTATTCCCAGATCGTTGGGATCCGGGATGTTGAAATTAATGACCCTGATGACAGCGGAAAGGGAACCCCTCTGTTTAAAGGCGGACATCCTGAACCTGGCAACGCCCCTTAAGGCAAAGGAAAAATCATCATCCCCGGTATTTACAAGCCTGTCCATGCTCCGGTGCCCCGCAAGGTCATAGATGGCGGTGATAAGCTCTGAGGTGGCAGCCGGCATGAGCCTTTCCTCGCCCTCGGTATATATCGCGCCGTTTGCCTTATAGGACAGCTGACGGCCGGCTACGATGAAAATATCCGAGGCCTGTCCTTCCTTGGTTATCTTGGCTAAAGTCTCTACTACATCCTGCATTTCTTTCTCCTGTTTCGGTTTAATCAAACATCAGTCCGTTTTCTTCTATCTCATCCCGCAGCTCATCCTGCCAGCTTGAGTTTACGACCACAGAGTAGCTCTGTATGTCAAAGCACCTTTCATCAGCGGAGGAGGGGTACAGTATACTGAGCACCACGTTCAGATCCTGGCGTTCATTTATATTTACCAGGAAGGAGAGAGTACGGACACCGTTTGTCTCATCATTCTTCCAGGTGTAATCAAGGCTGTCTGCGAATCGATCCTCAAGCTCCCTGTAATAGGAGGACTCGGAGGCCGCGGCCGCATAGCTTGAAAAGATGCCGTCAAGCTCAGCCAGGCGCCTGTCGGCTTCAAGTCCCGCTTTATAATATTCGGTTGTCTTGTCGGCGGTCTGGCGGCTCAGCCTATAATCGGAGTTGGCGCTTAAGAAGGAAAGCCCTGCGAAGGTCACCAGACACAGCAGAACGAAGGCCACCAGGACCGAGGAGGTGCCTATATTCATTCCGCCCGTATTCTTTTTTCCCATTTATGATACCTCTGCGCCGATTGTTACTATTCACAGCCTTTTGGGCTGTGATAGTAACGGGTTTTGCCATTAAAAATCGCCTTCGGCGATGGG
>JAFYEL010000103.1 GCA_017544285.1 Lachnospiraceae bacterium
ATTATCAAAATATATATCTGTCGGGACTGACCCATCTGTCCGGTGGTAAATGCAGTATCTACAAAGCAAAATTCCCCAGGATCTTTGCCTGTGGTTATAAAGAGGAAGGCTTGAAGCCGGATACTGATAAGCCAATGACCGTGGCGCAGGGCGACTGCATCATGATATTCCCGGACTATGAAGTGACCGGCGATAGTACCATAATAACCGGCGGTATGTCGGAATCACTGCTCGGAAAGATCGATCTGGTAAACGACGAGGGCTATTCCATAGGCGCCGACGGAAAGACCGTAGAGCCGCCCATGTACAATATCACCTTTACCTGTGTGGGTGAGGGAAGTCCCATTGCCAAAAAGGGAGGTTCAAAGGTCACCAGAGCTACGGAAAACAGTGCTATCACCATCGAGTCGGCAGCTGCTCAGTATTACACCTTTGATCATTGGCAGGTTATCTCGGGAGGCGTTACCCTTGCCAATGCGAACGCGGAGACTACAACCTTTACTCTTGGAAACAAGGATGTGAAGATAAAGGCTTATTACACCGAGGACGAATATAAGAATGTCACCTATCAGGGCGGAGCAAATTCCGACGGAACGGTGACCATATCTCCTTCCAAAAAATACAAGGGGGCAGATCTTGTTCTCTCATCCGCGGTGTATAAGAGGAACGGTTATACCCAGACAGGCTGGTCTTTAACAGACGGCGGAAATAAAGCCTACAATCTGGGCGGCACCTACAGTGTCGACGCTGCCCTGACACTCTTTCCCTTCTGGGAGATAAACCATACCGTCACATATCTTTACGGGTATTATCCGCCAGAGGGAAAAACCAAAGAATCAGTGTACGGTACCGATATAAAGTATCCCGGTAAGGATCTGTCCATAGGCAAATATGCCGGCGTGGGAAACAGGAGGAGCATAGATACGGCTGTGGATGATGACGGACACCGTTTCAGGTGCAGGGGCTGGGCCAAGAATATCGACAGTGAGACAGCTGACTATACCACCGGCGCTAAATACACGCTGGACGAGGATATGACCCTGTATCCCGCATGGCAGAGATATTACTACGTCGAATACAAGAGAGGCAATTACAGCGTTGAGACAAAGAGCCTGGAAACCCAGCTGAGGAAGTACTACGGAACGAGCGATGCCACCATCACCCTCTATTCATCAAACGCAAGCTACCTGTACACGGACAGCAGGGGAACCCACTATCATGACGGATGGTCAAAGGATCCCGACGGTACCACAAAGGACTTCGGCTTTGGATATTATTATTCCGAAGATGAGGATCAGACTCTGTACCCTTACTGGGAGAGCTATGTGAACATCACCTATGATCCCGGAGAGGAGGGCATATCCACCGCTGAGGGAGGAGTTGTCGTAGAACAAAAGAAAAAGAACTCATCCGCTTATATCAAGAATGCAATATTTACGCGTCCCGGTTATACCCAGGTCGGATGGAATACCACGGAGAATGCCTCCAGCTCATCCTACGATTTCGGAAACTCTTATTACAGTGACGATGACATCACCCTTTATCCCGTATGGAAGGAAAAACATACCATTACCTACATGCCGGGAGATCTTGAGGGGGCTTCCGAGGTTACCGATACAAAGAGCTATGGCACTGCGGCGACGATCCGCGGAGATGTTTTCAATAACAGAAAAGCTTCTCTGCTGGGATGGAAAACCGATCCCAACGGAGAAAACGTCGAATATAAGGAGGGCGACATCTATTCGACGGAGGCGGATCTGACCCTGTATCCCGTGTGGAAGGCAAAGACGTATGCACTGTGGATAGGAGATACACAGGTGGATATGGTAAATGCCGACGACATTTTCGGAGACGGCACTGCTTCCTTTGATGAACGCACCTCAACCCTTACTCTTAATGGTCTCTCTGTTACGAAATACAAGAGTTTTTTCAGGGAGGGATCGAATGGCACCTATAACGCCGGGATCGCGGCTCTGGGAGTTACAAAGCTGCCTCCCGAGGCGGATGTCTATGCCGAAGCCACGGAGGTAGTGGCAGATAAGGCAATAGAGGAGCTGCAGATAGTATGTAAGGGTGAAAATACCATTGATCCCGCATTCCTGCCTGACGAAAACGCGATCTTAGTGGACTGCGGCATATACACAGACGAGACAAGTATAAAGCTCTCGGGCAGCGGATCTCTTAAGATCGGAAACAGTGACGCATCTGCAAATAAGACCGCTTACGGAATACACTGCAAAGGATCGTATCTCGGATATTTGGACAGTATGCCCGTGTTTGAGATGACGGGACTTACTCTGGATATCTACGCCATAAATGCCGGGATATTCAGTACATTCTCATACTCCGACGGTATAGTGATAGACGACGGAAACCTCACAGTCACCGTACAGGGACCCGGCGCGGTCGGTCTGTATTCCGAGGTTGATTCAAAGGCTGTTTTGATAAAGGGCGGAAATATAAAGATCTACTCTCTGGCTGATAAGGTCACCACAGAGGGACAGGATATGGTTCCGATCCTGATATATGCACATTCCGAAGATAGTACAGCCGTACAGATGAGGGGCGGAAATCTGCTGCTTGAAAACAAAGGAAACGCAGGTGTCGGAGTATACGCCTATGTGGGGTATCCCGGAGGAGAGGGCGGCGATTTTCTGGGCACAGGTGAAGAAAATGCCGATGGAGTTCCATCTTACGATCCCGGAGAACCGGGTGAACTTCAGGATGAAATCCTCTACGGTCTGGATTACCTGGCCGGCGATGTCACCATAGTATCCGCCACGGCAAGCATCTATACAAGCCCGGAAAACGCATTGTTCAAAAACCTGCATATTTCCGACACGGCAAATGTACTGGCCGGACCGAGCGCTTCGACCGCAAAGAAGGTCACGGACATTGAGGCACTGCTTTCGGCCGGCCCGGAAGCGTCAAGATATGTGGCTATCGGAGGCGGAACCCTGCCTGCCGAGACCTACATGACACTCTGCGGAGCACCGGTCAATGATGATAACCTCTCCGGAGAGGGCTGGAGCTACGATCCCGCGACAAGGACCCTCACACTGACGGACTATGAGGGCTCATATGACGGGGAAAACGGAATATCAAGCGAGGGAGATCTCAATATAGTACTTGAGGGTAATTCATCACTGGGCGTATATCCCGATACACCCGAATACGGAATATTCACTGAAGGAAGTCTGAACATATCGGGCACCGGATTTTTGGATCTTGCGGCCGCACGCACGGGTATACTGTCCTATGGTCCGATCACCTTTGACGGTGGGGCAGTAGATGTATACGCCGGGTATGGCAATGATGGGGAGGCGACCATCGATGACATTCCGAGTGAGACGGGTATCCGCAGTATATCACGGGCGGTGGTGAATGACGGAAATATCAATGTCATCACTTCGGCGGCCACCGCTGTATTGAGCAGTGAACTGAGAGAAAGCGGCTTTGAGGATATAGGTATTGAAGCCAACAGATTTGTTATGAACTCAGGAAAAGTTGGCGTGACCTGCGCGCTGACCGGTATCGAGGTTGATAACTTTGAGCAAAACGACGGAAACATCACCATAAATGCGACGGGAGGAAAAAATCCTGCCACTCAGAATGGTGATACGAAGGGCATATCCGCGCGTAAGACAGTCCGCATAAACGGAGGAAGCCTTGATGCGGATTCATACCTGTGCGGCATATCATGCGGAGAGTACGAGCAGAGCGACGGAGAGGTCACCGTGAGATCTCTTTATGACGCACAAAATATCATCCCCACATATGCCGAGGCGATCTACACAGGTCAGTCCTCTTATGAACTGGGTGACCTTACCGTGACAGGCGGGCGGCTTTACTGTGAGGCAAAGTATATCGCCATAAAGCTTGACGAACAGTCGGGATTCTCATTGACACAGAGAGGCGGTCTGATAAAAGCCGTTTCAAGGATGAAGTCCCTAAGCGGATACAATACCCCTGTCATCCTTTTTCCGGCAGTTGATATATATGGCGGACGAATGGAACTCACGGGAGTTGATTATGGAATAAGGAGATACCAGGGAGGATATTCCGAGGTGAACTACCGCGGCGGAAGCCTTCTGATACAGGGGTGTTCGGGAAGCAGATACCCTGTATACGGAAATTTATATGCAAGGCTTTCGTTCTTCGGACAGCGCAATGAGGAAGGCGGAGACTTATCTATAAGGACCGGAGGACAGACGGTTTACTGCAGCTCCCTGAAGTATCTCGAGCTTACCACGGTTAATGCTGTAAGCTACAGGCCCGGAGCAAACGGCACCGGAGAAGCTGTGAATACAGCTAAGCTTGGCGGAGCGCCGCTTAAGCTTTTGGGAGCGGTATATACCCGGGACGGATTTGTACAGACCGGCTGGGCGGAAAGTGACGGCGGAGCAAAGGCTTACGATCTTGAGGCGGAATATACAAGGGATGAAAGCACCGTTCTGTATCCGGTATGGCAGGCATCGAAAATGATAAGCTATAAGCCCGGAACTGCTCAGGAAACGGAGGAATATGAAGACCTTGTGCCTTTGAACGGGCAGATAAAGCTTAGGGGCAACATTTATACAAAGACATCCGGTGTGCAGAGGGGATGGAATACTTCATCCGACGGCAGCGGGCAGTCCTATGAAGCGGGAGCGCTCCTTACGGTGTCTTCGGATCTGATCCTTTATCCGGTATTTGACGAGACGCTGGCCCTTACCTATGACAAGGGTATGAGAGGCTCGGGAGACGTGTTTACGGAAAGACATAACGTGGGCGCAGCATTCAGCTTAAGGAATGCGATCTACACAAGGAACGGTTTTGAACAGAAGGGCTGGTCCATTACCGATGGCGGGGAGAAGGTTTATGAACTCGGGGAAGAGGTATCTCTTACCGAGGATACGTTGCTCTATCCCTTCTGGGAGAAACTGAAGCAGGAGGAACCCGGCCCCGATCCGGGATCCTCATCCACCGGAAAGACTACCACAAGTTCGGGAAAGACCACCTCAAGTTCGGGCAAGACCACGTCTTCAAGCGGAAAGGGCAGTACATCAAGTTCATCTTCAGGCTCAGGCTCATCATCGTCCGCGCCCGCACCTGCGGCGGAGCCTCTGACCGGACCTTTGAAGATAACGGATATAAAGAGCGCGGTAACGGGAGAGGACGGAAAGGCCGTACTCGACAGTGTTGAGGCTGTTTCCTATGTGACCTACAACGGGAAAAAGCACACTGTTCCGGCGCTGGCAAAATCCTCCAAGGTCACCGGCGACATAGAGGTAAAGGTCAGCGGAGATATCCTTAAATATGCCACCGTTGCGTACAAGTTCAAGAACAACAAGGAGGTTTCCGAAAAGAAACAGCATTACTTCACCATCAGCTTCAAGCCCATAAAGGGAGTGACCACACCGGCTCAGAAAAAGGTGATAAAGGCTTTAAACAAGGATGTGAAAAAGAAGAGGGCAACCTTTGACATCAGACCTGCATCACTCTCCGGTGCAAAGATAGTAAAGAAGAAGTTCAACAAAAAGAAGACCAAGCTCACGGCTCTTTCGGTAACCATCGGTGGCAACACCTTTAAGCTGGGAAAGAAGAATTACACGGCTAATGTGACCGAGAAGGGCATAGAGATCAAGGGCAAGGGCAACTTTAAGGATACGCTCCTTGTGCCGTTTGAGTGACGGGTGATCACCGGTCCATGTGTTTTGTGATATAATAGTGTATTATCTAAAAAATGCATGTGAAAGGATAAGTGATCATGAATAAGAAGAGTTTACTAATCTGTGTTGTCATCATAGCTATCTGTGCTGTCATAATCGTCTTCTGCAGCGGTAAGACGGCAGCACCTAAGGGTCAGGGCGCCGATCTGGAGTACTGGACCGAGGGCTCTCAGGTGGCGCAGTCCATTAAGGATTATGTGGCCGGGGTTTGCGATGAAAAGAGTTCATCCTATGTACCCGAGGAGGACCGCATAGCCTGCTTCGACATGGACGGAACCTTTATAGCAGAGCTTTATCCCACTTATTTTGACACCTGTATGTTTGTGTACAGGGTGCTTGAGGATGATAGCTATACAGGCGATGCCGAGATGCAGGAATTCGCCCAAATGGTCAGGAGTAAAATGAATGACGGAACTGTGGGTGAAGTTGATATGCAGGAGCTGGCAAGACACTTCGCAAGAAGCTATGCCGGCATGACCATGGATGAGTTTGAAGCTTACGTGAAAGAGTTTAAGACACATGAGCCCGAGGGCTTTGATAACCTCACCTACGAGACATCATTCTATAAGCCCATGATCTCTGTCATAAGATATCTTAAGGCAAACAACTTCAGGGTATATGTGGTCAGCGGCACGGAGAGAATGACGGTCAGGGCCCTTCTTAAGGACGAGCTTGGCGACGTGGTACCTCCCGAGTGCATAATAGGCTCTGATTTTACCCTTGCGGCTTCGGGACAGGAAGATACCCCCGGAATAGAGTATACCTTTGCGAACAGCGATAAGGTGGTTATGGGTGATGATCTCATAGTAAAGAACCTTAAGATGAACAAGGTAAGCGCAATCCAGAGAGAGCTTGGCAAGGATCCCGTTCTGGTATTCGGAAACAGCACCGGAGACTTTGCAATGGCACAGATGGCCCTCAATAACACAAAGTATGAGGGTCGTGCATATATGCTCCTCTGCGATGATACCGAGAGGGATTACGGAAAGCCCGAGAAGGCTGCCTCCTTCAAGGAAAAGTGCGAGGCAGCGGGCTATATCCCAGTGTCCATGAAGGATGATTTTGCTACCATCTTCGGTGATAACGTAAAGCTCAATCCCTCCAAAAGACCCGCAGCCGGCGGAGAGACACCTGACAATGTGACCGAGTTTCCTCAGACACAGCAGACTGAGGAAAAGAAAGCCTCATGAGAATAAAAATTCTTGTAACAGGAACACTCTTTTCGATGTGGTCCTGGACGGTCTGCCTCCCGTGGTTATCATCTGCCTCGGAGACGAGAACGAGGATTCCATCGCCGCGTATATAGAGAGCGAATTTGCAAGGATGATCCGAATTGTGGAGGAAAGGAATTTGGGGGACGGCGCCCAGCTCCTGGGCAAGGATGCATTCACGGCAACGTACCGATACATCAGCGATATCG
>JAFYEL010000104.1 GCA_017544285.1 Lachnospiraceae bacterium
AAAAGATACGATCAAAAAAGGAGGCGGAGATGACAGAAAGGATATGTGATGTAATGAAAAAAGCGGGAGCAGCTGCCGTTATAGCTGTTCTTGCCCTGTTTTGCATGAACTCACCGGTATGGGCAACCGAAGAGATCGTGGCAACGGTAGATGGAAAAACGTTTGGAAGCCTGCAGGAAGCAATTAATGTTGCTGTTGAAGGAGAAAGTGCTGAGGCAAAAACCGTTCATCTTCAGGCAGATGCAGTAGTTAGCGATGGCGTGACAATTCCCCAAGATCAATATGTCACTCTTGACCTCAACGGTCACGGCATTATAAGAGATAATAATGATGTTAATCAGAGGTATAAAGGCGTCATCGTCCTTTTGGAGGACAGCCATCTTGATATCACGGATAAAAGCAGGGACTGCGTTCATTATTACATCGTAGAATCCCCCGCCGAGAACGGTGCGGGACTTGCAAAGGTGTGCGATGAGGCTGACTATAACTCATTTGAGGGGACAAAGGGAACCTTTACCGGCGGCTATATCACCGGCGGAAAAGGAAGTAAAAAAACAAAAAACGGAAATATCAACGGCGGAGGTATCTGTGCATTTGACGGATCCGAATTACACCTGTCGGGAGGCACGATCATAGGAAACGAAGCCGAAGATTTCGGCGGCGGAGTATTCGCCAAAGAAAATGTGACATTCGTCATGGACGGAGGCAGTATAATAGGTAATCATAGCAAAAGAAAAGGCGGCGGAGTCTGCATCGTAGACGGAGAATTTACCATGAACGGCGGGCAAATTTCGGAAAACGTCAGCGAAAAGGGCGGCGGGGTCTTTCTCGACGGCTACTTTGATGAATCCGGCATGAGCGGTGGAAGCATTGAAAACAATATGACCGACAGAGCAGGCGGCGCAGGCATGTATGTCCGTGGAGATGCAAGTAATCCCAGTGAATTTAAAATGGATGGCGGCGTGATCTCGGGTAACATTGCGGCAAGACATGCGGGTGGTGTGAGGATACACGATGTTGATTTTTACCTGTACGGCGGAAGCATCACTGACAATACTTCAATGTTTGTGGATGAATATGAAGGAGCCGGCATTTATCTTGGCACCATTGATGATGGCCCCACCAAGGAGGTAAGTCAGCTTTATCTAAAGGGTGCTCCCGTGGTCCGTGGAAACAGGCTTATCAGCGTAAGCGGTAATAAAACGGAAGTGATCGACCAGAATATTTATCTGGCTAATGACGGTGAAACGACAAAGACAGAGGGACAGAAAGAGATCCTTGTCACCATTGCCGGAGAGCTTGAGCTGAGTCCCAAATCTCTCGGCATTACCATGCAGCATCCCGGAGATTTTGTACAGGTATCCGATGATTACAACGAAGGCGTGCTCAAAGCTTCCGACGCCGCCTGCTTTGTAAGTGACGATCCGGCGTATGCAGCGGTCTATGACAGTGAGGCCAATACGTCGAAGCTGGTACCGTCTGTCACCGTTACCTTCAAAGCAAACGGAGCGGCAGCTGATGATATTACATCTTCCATTCCATCGGGATATCCGGATGTGTTGCCCGAAAACGCTTTTTCACGTTCGGGATATACGTTCAAAGACTGGAACACAATGGCGGACGGCAAGGGCATACCCTATGCGGATAAAGCCGTCGTGACACTGTCTGAAAATACGGCGCTGTACGCGCAGTGGGAAGCACTCGCGGCCGGCGCGCCGGTAATAACCCTGCAGCCTGCTGACCTTACGCTGACCGAAGGTTATACAAAAGACAATACGCTCAGCGTTTCATCAACAGTATCATCGGACACATTATACGGTGAACCGGTTTATCAGTGGTATATAAACACGGTCAGGAGTAATACGGGCGGCACGGCTATCGGCGGAGCCACGGGCGCGAGCTATACCGTTCCCGAGGGCAAAACGGCAGGTACAACCGAGTATTATTACTGCACCGTAACAGCGACGCGTACGGATAACGGTGAAAGTGCGTCCGTTGCTTCGGATGTTGCGACCGTTACGATCGTAAAGCCTGAGCCGGAGAAACCCGATCCGGTAAATCCCGATCCCGGCAAGCAGACAGAGGAAAGAGTGACCTCCGCCTTCAGCGCTTTCGTAAAGATAAAAGGCGAGATCTTAAGTGCCACGGTTTCGGCCTGCTTCGTTCCCACGGTTACCTACACCGGGAAAAAGACTGATATAAAGAATGATCTTAAGCTTTCGATGGATCTTTCGCCGCTTATCAGAGCAGTGGGAGGCGATGATGCCCTTTGTGCCAAGGCCGATGAGATCATAAGCGTATCCTACACTTCAAAGAATAATCTGAATGCAAACGCGGGAACCTCGAAAAAGTCTACCGTCTATCCTAAGCTTAAGCTCTCAAAGGTGGCAAAGAGTATGCTTACAAAGGAGCAGAAGAGCAGGCTGAACAAGCTTATCAAGGCCTTCAATAAAGCTGCGAAGAAAAATAGGATAGAATATACGATCAATCCCCTTTCCCTCAAGACCTGCAAGGTGGAGGTAAAGGTTAAGAAAACAAAGGACGGAAAGCTCAATGTCAAAAACGGAAAGCTTAAGGGCGTGAAGAGCGTCACGGCCCTCAGGAAAGGGGATACAAAGCTCATGAAGCTTTCAAAGAAAATGTATGATATCGAGGTCGTGGACGCCGAAAAAGGTGTCGTGAAGGTTACCGGGAAGAAGAACTTCTGCGATGATGTTGAATCGCAGGCGATTCTTTAGCGAGAAGTAAAAAAAACTTGACAAAGGATAGAGAACGGTGTACTCTAATGATGGTTAGAGAACACCGTTCTTTTTTGTTGGTGAGATAAGCCTATGCCGAAAGACAAGACACAGAGCCATATCAGAATAATCGAAGCCGCCAAAATGGAATTCCTGGAGTACGGGTTTGCGGATGCTTCCCTTCGCCGGATCGCTTCCAAGGCGGGGATACAGGTCAGCGGACTCTACAAACATTTCTCCAGCAAGGAAGAGATGTTTGCCTCTCTGGTGGACCCGGTCATAGAAGGCCTGATGGAGTGCTTTCGCGGAATAGAGGGCAATTATTTCGACGAACTGGATAATATGGACCGGGACCATATGTGGGAGAACCAGAGAGAAACCGTCAAGGCCATGAAGTACATCTACGAACATATCGATGAGTTCACTCTGATCATATGTAAATCCCGCGGCACCAGGTATGAAAGCTTCACCCATGAGATAGCCCTGCAGGAGGAAGCGACCACCTTAAGGTATATGAATGAGCTGCGTAAAAGAAATATACCGGTGAGGGATGTGGATAAAGAGGAGTTTCATCTGCTGGTGACCGCAAGCGTGGATGCCATTTTCCAGGCTGTGGTACACGGTTTTTCAAAGAAGCGGGCCATGCATTATGCCGAGACATTGGAAAAGTTCTATCTTCCTGCGTGGAAGGCGCTGTTTAAAATTTAGGATAGAAAAAGTATTTTACGGGGAAGCGCCCCGGCGGCGTTTCCCCTTAAAAATAACCTAAGGTTAGATTAAGCTAACATTGGGTACACATATAGAACAAGAAAACGGAGGAGACAGATATGAAAAAGAGAGGATTGTTATCCTGGATACTCGAGTTTGCCGGCCGGAAGCGGGCATACTTTGGCGGAAGCGTGATCCTGGCCATAATTGGAGTGGCGGCATCTTTTGTGCCCTATCTCATCATAGCGAGGATAGTCACACAGCTTCTTGGTGGGAACAGGGAGTGGGATTATTACTTAAAGCAGGTGCTTCTTATGGGGCTGTTCTGGGTGATAAGAATGACACTTCATTCGGTTTCCACGGCACTGTCCCATATTGCAACATTTACCGTTCTCGGCGGTATCAGAAGGCAGCTGTGCGAGAAGCTTTCAAAGATCCCCCTTGGGTCGGTTCTCGATGACAACAGCGGAAGTTATAAGAACATAATCGTGGAACGTGTGGATTCCATGGAGACCACCCTGGCCCATGTCGTGCCTGAGTTTACGGCAAACCTGCTGCTGCCGGTGGTGATGTTCATCTACATACTCTCCATCGACTGGAGACTGGGGCTCGCCAATTTCATAGGTGCGATCATCGGCCTTATCTTTATGGCGGCCATGATGTACAAGAGCCGCGGCGGATTTGAGCTTTCGGTTCAGAAGACAAAGAAGCTTAATGACACCGCAGTTGAGTACATCAACGGAATAGAGGTAATAAAGGCCTTCGGAAAGACAGGCAGCTCCTATGAAAAGTTTGTTACCGCCGCAAGGGAAGGTGCAGACGTATTCATTGACTGGATGAGAAGATGTATCTGGCCCCAAGCGGGAACCATGTCCTTCCTTCCGGCAACATTTCTGGGAGTACTTCCTGTGGGACTGATCCTTGTAAAGAACGGATCCCTTTCACCGGAAGGATTCATCACCTGCATCATTCTTTCCGCCGGACTCATTTCACCTCTCGTGGTTGCTTTTTCCTACACCGATGACCTGATGAAGATGGGAACCATCTTCGGGGAAGTTACGGAGATCCTGGAAAGAAAGGATATGGTAAGACCCGTGGTGGTTAAGGCAAGACCCAAGGGATCGGATATTGAGCTTGAGGATGTGAGGTTCACATACAAAGACAAGGAGGTGCTCCACGGCATCAACATGAAGATCAGACAGGGGGAAGTCACAGCCATTGTGGGTCCTTCCGGGTCGGGAAAGAGTACCATCGCAAGACTTATAGATTCACTGTGGGATGTTGACTCGGGCTCCATTACCTACGGCGACGTGGACATCAGGAACCTGCCTTTGGACTATTATACCGGGCAGATAGCTTATGTGGCTCAGGAAAATTATCTTTTTGATATGTCCGTAATGGAAAATATCAGGCTGGGAAAAGCCTCGGCAACGGATGAAGAAGTGATAAACGCCGCAAAGGCAACGGGCTGCCACGAGTTCATTTTAGGCCTTGAAAACGGCTATGACACCATTGTTGGCGGGGCGGGCGGCCATCTTTCCGGAGGAGAGAGACAGAGGATATGCATTGCAAGGGCAATGCTGAAGGATGCCCCGGTGGTGATCCTTGATGAGGCAACCGCATACACCGATCCCGAAAACGAAGCCCTGGTACAGTCCAGCGTGGCAAAGCTCGTCAAGGGCAGAACCCTTATAGTGATAGCACACAGGTTGTCCACCATAGCGGATGCGGACAGGATCTTTGTTATCAACGGCGGAAAAGTGGAGGCACAGGGAACACAGAAGGAATTACTTGCATCCTGCGAGCTGTACAGGAAGATGTGGGAAGCACACAGGATGGCGAAGGACAGTGATAAGGAGGCCGCATATGCTTAAGATGGTAAAGAAGTTCTTTGATTTCTGCAGTAAAAAGAACAGAAACAAATTCTACTGCTCAGCCTTACTGGGAGTGCTTGAGGCAATGTTCACGGCAATGAAGATCCCGGCAGCATTTTTGGCGATAAAGGCGGTGCTTGAAAAAAGCATTGATAACTCGGTGATGATCAAAGTGATGGCTCTTATGCTGATCAGTACCGTGGGAAAGATGATTGTGGAGCGTTTTTCGTGCATGCTTCAGACAGAGGGCGGATATGACACCTGCGCCCTGAAGCGTATAGAGATCGGTCAGCACCTGAGGTATCTGCCTATGGGATTCTTTAACGATACCAGCCTGGGACACATCACATCCGTGACTACCAACACCATGGAACAGACCGGAGATATAGCCACCCGCGCCATAATGATGGTCCTGCAGGGAGGCATCACCACCCTTGTGGTAGCGCTGTTCATGTTTGCCTTTGACGTGAGGATAGGGCTCATATCCCTGGTGGGTATCGGAGTTTTCCTGATAGTAAATCAGTGGACAAACAAAAGTGTGGCAAGGGTTGCCGACGAAAAGCTGTCCGCAGACAGGGAGATGGTGGGAGTGATCCTTGAATATATCCAGGGTATCGCCGAGATCCGCAACTACAATATCATCGGTCAGAACAGATCGCGCCTGGATAAGTCTATCGAGAGAAAGAAAAATGCGGATATCGCCGCGGAGATTGCCGCAATTCCCGCGGTGGGTGTTCAGGGGCTGATCACAAAGCTCATCGGCGTTGCCGTGGCGGGAGCTTCCTTAATGTTCTATCTTAACGGCACCATGGAAATTGCATATACCATCACCATGCTTCTGTGCTCATTCATGATCTTTGAGGCCCTGGATCTTGCGGGAATATATACCGCCCTCCTTAAGATCATCGGCAAGGGTGTGGATATGGCAAATGAGATCCTTGACATAGAGCAGATGGATATCGACGGAGAAGAGATAAAGCCCGCAAACAGGGATATCCATTTAGAGCATGTGAGCTTTGCATACGAGAACAGAAAGATCATCGATGATGTGACCCTTGATATCGCCGAAAACACAACCACGGCCATCGTAGGGCCCTCCGGCGGCGGAAAGACCACCATCACCTCCCTTATCGCACGCTTCTGGGATGTTCAGGAGGGAACCGTAACCCTTGGCGGAAGGAATGTTAAGGATTACAGCTTTGACTCCCTGATGGAGAATTTCAGCTTCGTATTCCAGCGGGTTTATCTGTTTGAAGACACCATAGCTAACAATATCCGTTTCGGAAGACCGGATGCTTCAATGGAGGAAGTTGTCGAGGCTGCGAAGAAGGCTGCATGCCATGACTTTATAATGGCTCTGCCCGACGGATATGAAACCGTGGTAGGAGAGGGCGGTGCCACCTTGTCAGGCGGCGAAAAACAGAGGATAGCCATCGCCCGCGCCATCATGAAGGATGCGCCCATCATCATACTGGATGAAGCAACCGCAAATGTGGATCCCGAGAATGAGAAGGAACT
>JAFYEL010000105.1 GCA_017544285.1 Lachnospiraceae bacterium
AGGGCTTCCTGAACCAGCATGAGCTCGGGAAAACCGCCATTGGCTATGCAGTCGTTAAGGTCTGCCACACAGGATACATCCAGCATCTCTCCCCAGGCTGTGGCCTCCTTCATGGTGGCAAAGAGCTTGGGCGAGGGTACGAAGGTGCCGACCTTTTCAAATGAACCTCCACGGTCGGGAAGCACCAGCATAAAGCCCTCGTCGTAGAGCTGCAGGTCAAAGGCCGTTATATAGGCGGTGGAAGGCACCATGTGTCCGTAGTAATAATCTTCGTACTTGTTTAAGTTGTAGACATTTACCGTCGAGTAGCGTCTGTACTTGAAAAGCTTTTTCTTTTCGGACATGCCGTGCTCATCAAAGCGCTCCAGCGCAGTGGATAAGGGCATCTGTGTCTTCTGGAAGGGAATGTCTGCCCTCACCAGCTCGTCCATACGGTTCTTAATATCCTTCAGGAGCTTTTCGTCCAGAGTGAAGTTCCCCTTGTAGGTGAAATAATATGAGCCGCTGATGGAAAACTCCAGCTTCACCCTTTCGATAAGGGATGCATCCACCGTGTCGTAAAAAGCCTTGAGCATCAGCATGCAGGCGCTGCGCTTGTAGGACTTATTGCCTGCCGGATCCCTTACGGTCTCGAAGGAAATTTCGGCGTCGGCCTTGACGGGCCTGAAGAGCTCTCTGTACTTGTGGTTTTCCACTGCAAGCACTATGGGCGCGTCATATTCGTCCTTGAAGTTTTTTGCCAGTGACAGATAAGTTGTGCCCGGCGCGCATTCAAACGGCTTTCCGTTTACCTTGATATCCATATCCCCCTCCTATACTACCGCGAAGGGCTCGCTGACGTTTGCCAGCTCCACCCTTACGGATTTCATGTTCCTCCGGATGTATTCCTTCATGTATGGCATGAAGAGTTTTTCTATGCCGTAGTGACCGGCGTCTATTATGCACAGTCCCCTGGACAGTGCATCGATGCCGGTGTGATGATCTATATCACCGGTTATAAAAACCTGGGCTCCCGATTCGATGGCGTCGTCTATGCAGGACTTCCCGGAACCCGGTAATATGGCCACCGTGGAAACTATTGTGTCTGCCTCTCCGAAGATCCTTACGTTTGGCACATGGAAGGCAAGCTTTACGGTGTCGGCCAATTCCCTTAAGGTCATCTCGCGGGGAAGCTCTCCCACACGGCCCAGACCGGCCTTTGCGATATCGTCCTCAAAGGTGATGTGGAGCACGTCCGCATGATCCAGCGACAGTTCATCCGCAGCTGCATCCGCCATACCCATTATATCAAAATTTGTGTGCATGGCCACATATGCAATGTCGGATCTTGCCAGTTCAAGGATACGCCTTCCGATGAAGTCGTCCCCCACTACTTTTTTCACAGGGGAAAATATCAGCGGATGGTGGGTGAGGAGCATGTCCGCTCCGCTCCTTTTCGCATCCTCTATCACTTCATCCGTGGCGTCCAGTGCGATGAAGATCTTTGAGATCTCCTTGTCGGGACGCCCCACAAGAAGCCCCACATTGTCCCAGTCCTCGGCGTACTCAAAGGGAGCCAGCTCAGAGAGACTGTCCATTACTTCCCAGCATAGCATCATATACCACCCCGTTTAATCTGATCCTGTCCTTCAGCTCCTTTATCCTTAAGGCAGCCCTCTCTCCACGGCCGTCATTTTCCAGCCGGCCGAGAGCTGTCTCAAGCTTTTGTCTCTCGTTTTCGAGATAAAGCCTCATGACCTCGCCTCCCGTTTTGGGAAGCATGTACCCGTAGGAGAGCTGCTGACTGTCCGGAATATAGCTCTTTCCGGTAAAACGCGCTCTCATCATGGGATAAAATTTACCCTCTTCAATAACTATGTCTTCGGCCTCCACCTTATAGCCCGTCTGCGCCAGAAAGGAGCGAAAATGCTCCATATCAGACTGGGGCTGGAGCACCAGCTGCTCCATGGCCGAAAAGACCTCATGTCCTCTTGTGAGGATCTCCTCCATGAGCATGCCCCCCATGCCGGCGATAACAGCGCTGTCCGCCTCACCGGGCACAAGGGCGTCCGCCCCGTCGGAGAGTCTGGTTTCTATTTTGTCTTCCAGGCTGTATTTTTTGATATTCTCGTCTGCTCTTTCCAGGGGGCCCTGCCGCAGGTCCATGGCAATGCAGTGATCTGCCCTGCCGCTTTGGATGGCATATACGGAAATATATCCGTGGTCACAGCCGATATCCGCAAGGGTCCCGGTCTTTTCCAAAAGACGGCAGATGGCTTCCAGCCTTTTTGAAAGTTTTATCATTCCAGATAATCCCGAAGCTTTCTGGATCTGCTGGGATGGCGGAGCTTGCGCAGCGCCTTTGCCTCTATCTGCCTGATCCTCTCACGGGTTACGTTAAATTCACGTCCGACCTCTTCAAGGGTGCGTGCCCTGCCGTCGTCAAGCCCGAAGCGGAGCCTGAGCACCTTCTGCTCTCTCTCCGTAAGGGTGTCCAGCACCTCGGCCAGCTGTTCCTTCAAAAGGGTGAAGGCAGCGGCATCCGCCGGAACCGGCACGTTGTCGTCCTGGATGAAATCTCCGAGATGGGAATCTTCCTCTTCGCCGATGGGGGTCTCCAGGGAAACGGGCTCCTGGGATATCTTTAATATCTCCCTCACCTTTTCCACGGGAGTGTTCATGGCCTCGGCGATCTCCTCGGGGGAGGGCTCGCGGCCGAGCTCCTGGAGGAGCTGCCTGCTGACGCGGATGAGCTTGTTTATGGTCTCAACCATGTGCACGGGGATACGGATGGTACGGGCCTGGTCGGATATGGCCCTGGTGATGCCCTGGCGTATCCACCAGGTAGCGTAGGTCGAGAACTTGTAGCCCTTCCTGTAA
>JAFYEL010000106.1 GCA_017544285.1 Lachnospiraceae bacterium
GGGAACTCTCTGTGCGGAGCCGATGAGCTTGCCGTTAAGCTCGGGGATAACAAGGCCGATTGCCTTTGCTGCGCCGGTAGAGTTGGGAACGATGTTGATAGCGCCTGCTCTTGATCTTCTGAGGTCACCCTTTCTCTGAGGGCCGTCAAGGATCATCTGATCGCCTGTGTATGCATGGATAGTGCTCATGATACCCGACTTGATGGTAGCCAGATCGTTAAGAGTCTTTGCCATGGGAGCAAGGCAGTTGGTGGTGCATGATGCAGCAGAGATGATCTTGTCGTCAGCCTTAAGGGTCTGATGGTTTACGTTGTAAACGATGGTAGGAAGGTCATTTCCTGCAGGTGCGGAGATAACAACCTTCTTTGCGCCGGCGTTAATGTGTGCCTGTGCCTTTTCCTTAGATGCATAGAAGCCTGAGCACTCAAGCACTACATCTACGTCAAGGTCTTTCCAGGGACAGTTGTTTGCATCGGGCTCCTTGTAGATCTTAAGGGTCTTGCCGTCAACAGTGATGGTGTCCTCACCTGCTGATACGGTATCAGCCAGTGCGTACTTACCCTGAGACGAATCATACTTAAGAAGATGTGCAAGCATCTTGGGAGAGGTAAGATCGTTGATCGCTACTACCTCATATCCGGGTGCTCCGAACATCTGTCTGAAAGCAAGACGTCCGATACGTCCAAATCCGTTAATCGCTACCTTAACTGCCATTTTTGTTTCCTCCTGATATATAAAATTTGTTTGTACAAGTGTTCAACGAAACCTATTGTAAGATATAAAGTCGTAAAATACAAGAGTCAATTTGTTATTTTTTTGTTAATCTTTTTAAAGGTTTATACAGCACTTTTACTTAATGGTCACGGTACACTCCGCCACCCTGCTTATGAACCGTGGACTTACGGAAGCCCCGGGAAGAGTTCCCGAATACACTGTAATACTGTATTTCAGGTTGTAAGTTCCCGTGCACTTGGTCCACTGTACATCGGTGAGATTGGCCTCCGCGCGCTTGAGCACCTTCCATGTAAAAGGAAGAGATGTGCTGTGGGAGTCGTTCACATAGTTGGCGTTATTGTAATATTTGGGCGTACCGTTGACGTCGTAGATGCAGACATAGACCTGCTCTCCGTTCTTCAGGGGAGCAGTCGAGGTCACCGTCACGTTGGGATAGTGATTGTTCCCGTCATAGGATGCGCTGGTGGGCGAAAAGCTCACGGAGAGTTCCGCCTTCCTTATCCTTGCGGTAAAGTACTGCTCCGGACTGTCGTTGTAATAGTCGTTGCCCTTGGAATAATAGTAGACCTTGTAGCTGCCGGGCTCGGTGGCCGTGGGTATGGAGGTGGAATAGGTCCCGTCGGTGCCTATCCTGTAATAGACGGTTCCCGTGGAGCTCGAGGCCGCTCCCACAAGCTGCTGGGCGCTTCCGTTATAGCTAAGATCCTTTTCTACAACCTTTCCGCATACTCCGGTTCCCTTTTTGATCTCGGCATTGAGAACGCCGGTTCTTTCTATATAGTTATCTGCCGTGGCACGATAGTACACCTTGTGGGTCCCTATATCCTTAAACTTGGGCACCTGAGTCAGATCATAGGTCTTTCCGTCAAGGGAATACCTGATAACTGCTCCGGAGGCGGGGTCCGTCACCTTGATACAGGTTCCGGTGCTTATCTCGCTTCCGTTATACTCGGCGCTTCCGTGGGTCTCCGTAAGGGTCATGTTCTTCTTTGCGATCCTTGCGATAAGGCTTCCCTGAGCACTGTCCTTGTGGTTTGCATCTCCCTCCGAGTAGTAGTACACGGTGTATTCGCCCGCAGCGGTGGCGGTGGGCAGTACCTTTGTCCAGCTTCCGCTGCTTCCCAGCATATATTTCATGCTTCCGCTCTGGGTGGTGCCGGGATTTATCAGAGTCTGGGCACTTCCGTTGTAGGTAAGGCTCAGGGCCGTGGGCACCGAGAGTATGCCGCCCGCTGCCTTCTTTATGCTCACCACGCAGTAGGACGGCTCGCTGTCAATGTGATCCGAGTCACCCAGGACCTTATAGTACACATAGTACTTCCCTGCCGCGCTCTCCTTGGGAATGGAGGTGCTGTAGGCTCCGGCTCCTCCCGCCTCGGCAGCTACGGAATATACGAGTTCTCCTCCCTGGGCGCTTCCTGCGTTCACCAGCTCCTGCCTTGTCCCGTCATAGGTGAGGTCAAGGGTCTGAGGATTGATCTTTACATAGGAGGCAGCTTTTTTGATCTTTACCTCCACATAGGTCGTGGCCGAATCCTCGTGGTTTTTATCTCCCTGTATCCTGTAATATACATAGTAGGTTCCCGCCGAGGTGGCAGTGGGTATGGTGGAGGAATATTCGCCGGGAGAGTTATAGGCCGTGGCAAGGGCATAGACCGGAGTTCCTCCCTCGCAGACAGCCGCACTGACCAGTGCCCTGCTCTTTCCGTCGTAGGTCAGATCTTTTGCCGTCGGCTCCTTTGTAAAGGCGGAGGCTGCTTTTTTGATCTCAGCCGTCACATTGTACTTTTCGCTGTCATAATGGTTTTTATCTCCCCTGCAGTAACACCAGACATGGTATATCCCCGCATCCACCGCCGTTGGAATGCTCTCGGAATAGATGCCGGTGCTGTCGCTTCCGGCGCTGAAAAGAAGGGTTCCGCACCTTGTGGAGCCTTTGGTCACCAGCTCCTTGCCGGTCCCATCGTACACCAGGTATTTTGCCACCGGCGGATTAAGCGTTGCGGGGGCCTTGTCGATGATCACCATCGCAGATCCCTCCAGAGTCTCATAGTCGTCCTTTTCCAGCCTGTAATAAGTCACATACTCTCCGGCATCCTTATAAACAGGCTTTGCGCTGCTCCATTCTTCTTCCACGCTGCTCCTGTAGGATATCACCGTATCCGCGGTATTGCAGCTTAAGCTTATGGAATGGTTCTTTCCGTTGTAAACGCACCTGCAGCCCGAAACCGTCACGTCAAAGAGGTTCTTGCTCCACCCGGCGTAGAGCACCAGGTTTTTGCATAAGCTTCCGTCTATGCAGTCTATCCTGCTCTCTTCGCTTTCATCGTACTTCGTGTACCATCCGGTGAAGCTGTAGTTCTTCCTCACGGGGTCCCTCAGTTCAAAAGAGTCACACACCCTGTATGTCTTCGGATTCTCCTCATGGTTTTCTCCTCCGTAGAGCACATAGCTTATCCTGTAGGTGATCATCGACCAGTTGGCGGTATAGGTCCTGTCTCCCACGGATCCGCTCTTTATCCTCACGCAGTCCGAAAGCTCCCTTATATCACTTCCGCTCCATCCGGTGAAACGCATGCCCGCTGCCCCCTCGGGGTTATTAAGGACGATATCCTCATCCTCCACGGTATAGCTTTCGGGATTATTTGCCATGGGACTGCATCCGCTGACCGTACTGTTATAGGAAATACTGTAGTTTATTATCTCCCACTCGGCTCTCAGATGCCTGTCTCTCATCTCCCGGGTCATAAGCTTTTCGATTCTTGTGCCCTCTATGTCATACCAGCCCATGAACCTGTAGCCCCTTCTTGAGGGATCCTTCAGAATAAGTTCATCATATGCCGTGGTATAAAACTCCGGATTGTCTCCCCGTCCCTCGGGCACGTTTTCATATTCTATGGCATACCTTGTGTGTGCCCACACGCCGTAGAGCTTAAGGGATCTGCCGGGGGCATAGCTCCTGTTTGCCTCATAGGCAGGGCTCTCTGCATTCTTATCCTCGGACCATCCCAGAAACTCGTAGCCCTCCACCGATACAATGGAAAGCTTACCCGCAGTCACGGCCCTGAAACCTTCGTCCCCCTGGGCCTGTCTTGAGCTTGTATTCAGACGGTCAGCCTCTGCGGGATAGTTGCTGTCGTAATCCACTATGCGGATCGAAGGTGCGGCGGTATCCCTGGTGGTCCATATTTCCCCGCAATCTCCGCACTCGTAGGCATTCATCATTCCTCCCGCGTCGGGACTTATGAGGGAAACCTGGATCAGACTGTGATCCCCGGGCCTGCTGCTTGATGATGTGCTTCCCGGCTTTGTACTCGATGATGTGCTGTCCGGCTTTGTACTCGATGATGTGCTGTCCGGTTTTGTACTCGATGACGTGCTGTCAGTTTTGGTACTCGATGATGTGCTTCCCGGTTTTGTACTCGATGATGTGCTTCCCGGTTTTGTACTCGACGATGTGCTCTCTGACTTGGTACTTGATGATGTGCTCTCTGATTTGGTGCTTGATGATGTGCTTCCCGGTTTTGTACTTGATGATGTGCTGTCCGGTTTTGTACTTGATGATGTGCTGTCCGGTTTTGCACTCGATGACGTGCTTCCCGGTTTTGTACTTGATGATGTGGTTCCCGATTTGGCGCTTGATGACGTATTCCCGGGTTTGCCGCCGGGTGAAGTGCCTCCGGATCTGCCGCTTGAGGATGCGCTTCCCTTTCCGATGTCGTCCCCGGGCAGCTCCGCGTAGCTTCCTCCTGAGGTCAGGACAAACCTCTTTCCGCAATTTGCACAGGTCCACACGTCTCCGGCGGTGCTGACGTATATATCTCCGGGTTTGGTGAGAGCATGCTCCTTCAGTGGACACTCTTCCTCACTTTTGTATCTGACCTCACTGTGGCCGCATACCCTGCACCTCAGTCGGTCATAGCCGTAAGAGGCGCAGGTGGAATCAACGGACTCCAACACTTCAAAGCTGTGCCCCCGCTCTCCTCTTTTCACATAGGCAGAGCCGCACTCGCACTCATATACCTTTTCCGCGAAGTCGCAGCAGCCCTCCCCGGGGCTTTCGTAGATCTGCCTGTAAGCGTGGACATGGGACTTTTCCTCCGGCTTTTTTTCCTTTACCCTTATCCTTACGGTTCTGCTCTTGCCATCCACCCGGGTCACCACCGAGGCCTTTCCTTTTTTCCTCGCTTCTATTACTCCGTCGGGAGTGACGCTGATCACTCCGTTATCCTTTCCCTTGAGCTTCCAGTTTTCGCTGAAAGAAGGATCGCTTATGCCATAAACGCCCACCTGCTTTACATCACCGACTTTCATGTTCAGGATCCCTGCGGTGAGAGTCGTCTCATTAACAAAGACCCTGCAACAGAACTCATGGCCCAGGTAGGTGCAGATGATATCGCACTCGCCCCTGCTCTTTCCGGTGACCCTTCCGGCTTTCACCGCGGCGATCCTTTCATCGCTGCTCTTCCAGGACACTCCCTTTCCGGAATCCTTGAGTTTCAGTTTAGTGCTCTTCCCCGGACTCACATAGGCCCTCTGTTTTGACAGCGAGCTCTCCCTGACTCTCAGAGAGGCTTTGTATTTCTTACCGTCAAGGACAGCCTTTATTGTGGCCTTTCCCTTTTTAAGCCCCGTCACACAGCCCTTTTCGTCCACGGCTGCCACGTCAGGGGTCTTTGAGCTTATCTCATAGGAGGGGCTGCCTCCGGCGGCCTCGAATATGTTTTCCAGCCTGTCCCCCTTCATCACCTCGTATTTCTTCCGGGAAAAACCCGGCTTTACCTTGTTTTCCGAGACCGCTTCTTTCTTTGTCTCCTTTTTTATCGCTCTGTCCGTCTCTTTGACCGATCCTGTATCCGCATTCTTGTCGGAACCCTTATCCGCATCCTTTTCCGATCCTGTCTTTACCTCTGCTTCGGCTCCCTCATCGGTCTCTTCCGCAGCCGTAGCGATCTCCGGCTCCTCGATCTCCGTTTCCGAAATGATCTCCTCTTTGCCGGTATCCTCAACAGGGTCAGTTTCGCTTATGGATTCCAACCCGTCATCAGACGCCTCGGGGATCTCTCCTTCATCGCAGATTGCCTGCGATCCTTCTTCCTTACCTGTAGATCCAATTTGCCCTCCGGCTTCTCCCGGCATTTCCTCCGCCAGTCCTTCCTCAGCCATTGGGATTAACGGCTCTGCCAAAACACGGCGCGTCGGCCCTATTGGTGCGATCATGGACGCCGAAAGCACCAGGGCCAGTACCTTATTAAATTTGTAACTGTTCATTCCGATTCTCCTTTCTTAATGCAGCAAAAATAAAAGTAACAAAAAACTAAACCTTGAGTGTTCGGAGCGATCGCTCCAAAGATGTAACACACCGGAACCGGTGTTTCTGAGTGTATGTAAGTATATACCTTTTGAAGGGCAAATTCAAGAGAAAAAAATGGCGGAGGCATGTTGCCCCCGCCATTCAGAAAGTCCTTAGAACTGTACCCCGACACTTACCGCGCCGGTGAGATTCTTTTTGCCTGTAAGTCTTACGACTCCGTTCTCAAGATCCACCGTCTTGATCTTGAAGGCGGAGGGCTTGAGCTTAACCTCCCGCCCGTCTCTCATGATGACGGTGATCTTTTTAACCTTGATGCTCTTCTTTTTCTTTTTGCCTTCCACAGTCATATAGCCCATGGTGACGGGCAGCTTGTTTATGACAAACATCTTCTTGCCCTTGAGCTTTTTATTGACTGTCTTGACCCATTTTTTCAGGTTCTTTATATTCTGCTTTCCAAGGCCGGATTTCTTAAGTGCCCTGTTGTTCGTCTTCAGGCTCACCGTCATATAAGGCTTTGTCAGGGATGCGTTCTTATTTTTCCCGCATTTGAACTTTGGAGTCACGTACTGCAGGATCTCCTGTGACCTTTCGCCATCGAAGACCGCGCTTCCCAGTGCAGAAAGATCAAGCTTAGCCGAGAGGTCGTTTTCGGCGTTGATCTTTGAGCCGTTGTACAGCGCCGCATCCTTGTAGGTAAGGGTTACGCTCACATCGGTGGTCTTTTCTCCGATAGTCAGGCTTACAGGCTCGGTAGTAAGGGTCTGCAGCTGGGCTTCCTTTACGGCATCACCCATATCATCGGGTTCATAGCCCGCTGCCTGAGCGCTCACCACGGTGACCCGGCACTTCGAAGTAAGCTCTCCCAGGGTGGCATTGATCGTAGTCATGCCGCTCTTTATTCCGGACAGAGTTCCGTCGCCGGAGACAGCCGCCACTGCGGGATCCTCACTTACATACTGCACATTTCTTTCGGTTGCGCCCTCGGGAAGGATGATGGCTGCAAGAGATATCTTTTCACCTTCCTTAACGGAAACCGTACCGCAGGGCAGATACATATCCTCTGCCTTGACAACCACCGGTTCCTCATCGACCTTAATGGGCTGCAGCACCATATCGATCTCGGTATCGCCGTAGGCCACGTTCACCATAATAGACCTGGCCCTGTAGATCTCATCTCCACCGTAGGAGAGCTTGTACATTCCGTCAGGTATGTCCTTGAACTCAAAGGAACCGTCCGCTGCCGCGGTGGCGGTCTTTTCTCCGAAGAGTCCCTTCAGGGTGAGGGCCGTTCCGGGCATAGCCGTACGCCCGTCCTCTTTGTATACCTTTCCGATGACCCGGTAGGATCCCGTCACGTTAAACTCCGACCGGGATTCATCGCTGGTGTCGTATCCCACACACTGTGCCACCGCTCTGATCACGCTGTCCGTCGGTATCTGTATGCATCCGTCGTAAAGATGTGCATTATCGCTGACGTCGCCATTCTCATCAAGTACAGCCGAACCGTCATCGGTATAGTAAAACCTGGTTCCTTCCGGATATGTGGTTTCGGCTATTGTGATGACCGCGTTCCTCTTTACATTCTTTTTTACGCCGGTGCCGGCGAAATCATTGCCGTCTCTGTCGGTGCCGGCAAAAACAGGTGCCGAAAGCTCCGAAGGCTCACAGCATGTCCCGTTGTCTATGAACACGTATCCCATGGGAACGCCCGCATAGCTTGTCACATCACCCTTTACGTTAAGATAAAGAGTATCTCCCACATCTGCCGGTTTTGCGGTGACGATCTTCACCGTCCTTGAATACGTGCACTCCGGCTCATCCGTCCTGTTTCCGGGAGTGTTCCCCTGTTCCACAGGCACTATGCTCTTTATCTTAAGCTTTCCTTTTGAATCGCTGAGCAGAGTGTAATTATCCGGGTTAAGCACCGATGCAGAGCTGTCATCATCCTTCATATACTTGCTGAAGGTCACAAATACCCCGTCATCGGTATATCTTACACCGCTTACCTTCGGAACAGTTTTGTCCACAAGAGGTATGTTCACATCAAGCTGCACCGGAAGCACTGGAAGCAGGTTGGGCATGCCGGGCGCTGCCGAAACAGCGGAAGCGATGTCGGCGCTGCTGTCGTTTGACGCCTTGCCGCTCTTTGCCTTTACATACCACAGCCCCTCAGGCACGAACCACTGATATCTTCCGTTTTCTCCGGTGATCTGGCTTCCGCCGTCCCCGGGCTCAAGGGCAGCCAGGTCATTTGCCTTTTTAAGCTCTTTTACCTCTGAGGCATCCTCCTGTTTCACAAGTGCGCCCCCATCATCGGCCGCATAGTAAAGCTCTACCGATGCCCCCTCTACGGAATTCTGAATAACGCCCTCGTATACAATACCCGAGGGATCGTGTACAACGGAGTTGTTGCTGCCGTTGCCGTCATTTCCGTCCAGACAGTCATCATCGCCGGTCTGGACAGCGTGAGCCCTGAATATCCTGCGGATGTGATCGTACTCCTCGTTGTAGGACTGTATCATTTCGTTGTAACGCTCTACCGCATTATTGCCCACGGTGTTGGAGAATATCCATCCCGCACCGGAGACTCCCATTCCCACAATAGTAGCGCCCGGCACAAACTGAAGAGCCGTGCCCGTCACGTTGCAAAGTCCTGAAGTGAAAAGGTTCCAGGTGTCCGCGCTCCGGAGCTTCTCTGCCTTCTTTTCCAGGTTCGCTACGGCATTCTTGCACAACTCACGCTTTGCGATGGGCAGCTTCCAGTAGCAGGGCGATATGGAATACATGAACAGATCGCCGTGAAGCTCCAGGGAAGTCTTGAACCTGTGGTCATGATTCCTAAAGGAGTGGTAGGTGTTGAACACACCAAAGCCCCAGCCTACCCAGCCGATGGCGGCTCCGCCGGGATTGGGTACTCCCGGTGCCACAAAATTGGTAAGTCCGCCTCCGATAGTGCTCAGCGCGCCCACATGGCACGAACCCGTCTCATGGAATGTTCCGGATTTGTATGATGATTTCTCCTGGTAATTGCCGTGGTACTGTGCATAGGTGCCGTCTAAATACTTATTCGTGTAGCTGAGACTCCTGACAGGGCGCTGCGCCCCGGCCGGAGCTTCATTTTCCGGCAGATCATAGCCGTCAAACTCCTCTCCTCCCAGCATCGCGGTAAAGGTCGCCATGTATACCGGTGAGGCCGCAACGGTTTCATCAGCATAAAATACGGCGTTTATCATGTATGTTCCGGACACGGGATTGCCGATTTCATCGTATACCATATCCTCCATGGTATACTGGTCAAGGGTGATCCCGTTCTCAAAAACGTTTCCGACGTGGGTCCCGGGTGCAAGCTTTTCCACATCTTTTTTAAGTCCCTCGTATCCTGCCTTATCGGCAAAGATATTGGACCTTGAGTAGATGCCAAAGTTCGTGGTCTGGGAATCGAATTTTTCACGGCCTATCCTGTCAAGCCAGTCAAAATATGTCTCGTCGGTATCAAAGGATACCGAATAGTTCTTAAGGGTCAGCCCGGCGTTTTTACTATTCTCCGCAACCACCGCCAGGTAGTCTGCGATATCTTTTTCCGGTGTCCCGGCAGCCACAGGAAGCTTCCCTGACACGGTCACCGGCGTTTTTGAAAAGTCGATGTCAAAATCATCGGCCGAAGTAGCAGCCGCCAGAGTCTGCGCATATCCGCGCAGGGCATCAGCACCCACACTCAGTTCATCGGTCCTCTCACTGCCCTCATGGGTGATCACATCGGTTATATCCCCTGCGGAATCCTTCACATATTCATTACGTGTCTTTGCCGGCGAGGGACGATACAGCACCTCTGCCCGCCTTACCGCCGAGGACATCACCGTACCGATCTCGGCCCTGAAAGTATCACCGGAACGCACAGCCGGATAATAATGCTTCTCTCCGTCTTCGGTGTAGACCTTGAACACCACCGGATCATCTCCCCAGTCCTCCATGGGTATGAGCTTGTCCGCATTTTTAAACTTTGCCTCAAAGGCCGTGTCATACATGGCAGCCGCTACGGAATAGGAGTCGCCCACGTTTACCGTCCTCAGGTCGGAAGTCCTGTACAGGCGGTACTCCATTGTAAAGGAGGTAAGCTGCGGTCCTGTCTTTGAATGGATCACGATCAGATCCTCGGAATTTCCGTGGGCGCCCTCCGAATGGATCACATGGGCGCTTGCATAACCGTCATCGCTCTCATCGATACCGAGAAGCGGTATCTGTGCGGAATACTTCCCGGTATACTCATTAGTCTCGGCTTCTCCCACAAGCTCTCCGTTGTCGTATATCCTGACGGTATCTGCTCTTTCACCGACGCCCGTCACCGTCACAGAAGGCTCGCAGACGTATGTGGACAGGGTCGTCAGAGCGGCCCCCTTCATCCTGATCCTTACGTTGCCTATGGGTTCTCTTGAGGCAAATCCCAGAGAATTCTTTCCGTAAACATAGTTTATGTCTGCATTTATATTCATGATCATATCGGACTTGTTATCTCCGGGCTTTGCGTAAACGGTATAGGTGGCCGGAAGGGCGATCCCATCCTTACCGGGGGAAAGCACATATGAATCGCCGGAAAGTCCAAAGTCTGAACGGGGATAGTTCTTTCCGTTTATGGTAACGTTCTTGAGATTCAGGGTCGCTGCCGATGAAATATAAAGCGTGTTCAGTTTTCCATTTTTAAGTCCGGCATCCAAACCTATGTTTCCGGTCACCTTGATGAGATCGTCTGCGGTTGCATAGCTTTCGGCCGATGCTGTTGCCGTTGATGCAGGCTTTGTCACATAGGCGGAGTTATAGCTGCTCACCTGGTCGGCGTCAAACCTGTCCAGGATCGTGATCGTGTTTTTTTCGGGCTTGACCTCCCAAGTGTTTATGACTGCCACAGACGGCAGATCCTTAAAGGAAGTCGACCCAAGGATCGAGCTGTAGCTCTCCGGCACAAGCACCAGGGTGATACGGTCCGTAGTATCGGGACACACGGCAGTGATATCGCAGCTAAGATCGTAAAGCGAAAAGCGTTCGGTCTTTGACAGGAAGGCGCCGTTTTTATCGTACCATGCCAGGACATACTGCCCGGTCACCTGGGACGAAAGGGGTACCACCACTCCCGGCTTAAGCTTTGTCTGAAAAGCTGCCCCGGCATATCCCGATCTGACCTTTGTCTCCACCGGTTCCGGGGTCTCAAAGAAATCCCCGTCAACACTGACCTTAAGGGTATCCGAATCTTTCAGCCCACTGATGAACCAGGACTCCTGCGCCGAAGGGCTCCACATTGAAAATTCACCCTCGTACACATTTTTTCCGTCGTTTCCGGTAACATCAAGGGAAACTCGCCTGTACCTCAGGTAACGCAGCAGTGTTTCTTCATCGCTTGCCGACAAAAGCTTAATATCCGTCTCCAGACACACGGAATTCACTGTAAGATCACAGGCCGTATGCGCCGTTACTTCTTTATATACGGAAGCAAGGACTGTTCCGGACCTTCCTGCCGTGACATATGAGTACACTCCCGGCACAAGTCCTTCCACGCTGTATCTTCCCTGATCATCCGTAACAGCGCTCAGGGTATAGTTAAACCGGTCGGTTCTCTGTGTTACCGTCACATTTACATTTTTCACGGGATCTCCGGAAGCATATTTTACCGTTCCGGAAACAACTGCGTTTCTTTCTATCTTCCTCGGCTGCGATTTCAGAATGCCGTCATCCAGCTCGGCCGGAGCAAACTCATTCCAGTAGTAATCCATATACTCCGGCGAACCGGAAACACCCATAAGCTCTGCTTCAAAGGATGAGGATCCCGAAGACACATTTGCAGGAATGGAAAATACCGATCTTTTATTATTGTCTTTGTTTAAAAAGCGCGCTTCCAGAAATCTGTAATCTGCTCCCTCTTTAAGGCCTTCTGCCGAAAAAGCCTTTATCACAGTAAATTGGGTTCCGGATTCAAGATGAATGTCTGTATTAGGATTATTGGCGGAAACGGTACCGTTGTACTTTGCGATCACGGTACTTTCTCCGTCGACCCGGGCTGAAAGCTCCAGGCCGTCGTAGCTGTTATCTCCCAGGGAACATGCCGGCAGGATGATATCACTCATGCCGTGCACTCCTGTCCGGTCATCGCTGTAAAGATAAACACTCCGGTCACCCTTGACGCCGGCAAGGCAGACCTGACCCGCAACCTCGGTCAGCTCATCAGGCATCCTTATTGTAAGATCCGGCAGAGCGTTCCACTTTGCCACGAAATTGGCGTTTGTCTCAACGGTATAGATATGGCCGGGTTGGTAAAGATTTTCACCCAGTCCCCATCCCGCAAATGAATAACCGGAAAAAGACGGAGCCCCAGGCAGCGTCACGGTGTTATATTTTTCAAGACCGGTGACCGTTTCTTCATAGTCTCCCACTTTTTCGCCGCCATTCAGGTAATAGTTTACCGTCAGTTTTGTCTTTCTCCATATGGCGTAAAGTGTAAGGGGCGCGTTCTCTGTGTACTTTGCTCCGATGTCATATTGGGTCTGCGCATCACCCGGATCCGTGCTCCAGTGGTCCAGCTCGTAGCCGTCAGGAGCCTCAAACACACTGCTGCCCTTGATGACGTAGTTCCTCCCCTGCGTCTTTTTTTCGATCACATCCGGAAGGTTCTCTTCGTCATCCGGATAGTTGGACTTGTAGACCACCTCGTAGGAGGGGGCGTTTTTGTCGTGATACTCCACGTATGCGGTATCGGTACTCAGGAAGGTATAATCTCTGAGAAAACAAATAAAATGTAAAGCTAACATTTGTATTTAATGCATATACTACAATAGATGGCAATAAAAATATAGAATTATACATTAATTCAAATACATAAAACTTAAATA
>JAFYEL010000107.1 GCA_017544285.1 Lachnospiraceae bacterium
CGGCAATACGAGCTATCAGAAGGGGAAGAAGCCTGCACCGACCGTAGCTTACTATGGCCGGATCCTGAAGGCGAATAAGGATTATGAGATCGAGGTGAACGACACTAAGCTTACCGTCAAGGGTAAAGGAAACTTTAAGGGCAGCCATACGGTAAACATTTTGGAACAGGAAGCGGATGTATATAAAAAATCTGCATTTAAAGTGAAGTTCTCATATGAAAACATGGCGTATAGCGGCTTTGCGCAGAGGCCTTCCTGGGTGGATCTGGATGTCAGGGACCTTGAAGGGAACACTCTGTTTAGCTACTACGACTTTGATGTGAGCTTTTCCGAAAATGTCAATGCCGGAACCGTGAAGTTTGTCGTGCTTGGCAAGGGCGCATGGAACGGCGTGTATAAGGGCAGCTACAAGATCCTTCCGGACAAATATTCGCCCATCAACGTTTCCGGACTGAAGGATTCCTATCAATACAGTAAATATGGCGTGAAGCCTGTGATCGAAGTAAAGAGCGGCTCACATGTGCTGAAGGAGGGGCGCGACTACAGCCTCAGCTATAAAAACAATAAAAAGCTCGGAACCGGAAGTATTGTGCTGAAATTCCTCGGTAATTACAAGGGCGCGACTTACGACGGCGAAAAGAACTTCAAGATCGAGACCGCAGTTCCCTCGCTGTCGTCCAGTATCCAGGTGATCGCCGGAGATATGATATTTAAGAAACCCGGAAAGTATCAGCCTGCGGTATGGACGATCATCTACGGACGGCTGCTTGCCAAGAGCGAGCAAAATGTTGAGCTTATGGAGAAGGATAAGCTGAACGAAGCAAAGAACGGCCTTGTGCTGACTGCAATGGGGACGGGAAATTACAATTTCTCGAAGCCGGTTACATACAACGTAGTGGCGGAAGGTAAAGATGTGAACACGGCAAAGGTGACGCTTGTTCAGGGCGGAAAGACCGTTAAGAAGGTGCCGTATACCGGAAAAGAGATCACTTTCTCCTCCGGAGATGCAGCAGCCCCCCAGCTTTCCGTGAAGCTGAAAGATGGTACCGTTTTGACCGGTGCCGAAGTAGAGGCAAACTTCGACATCTACTACGCGGATAATGTCGAGAAGGGTAAGGCAACGGTGATCCTGAAGGCGAAGAATGGTTCCGGCCTAGTGGGAGCCTGCGCAGGAGTGTTCACCATCACGGCAATGTCACTGGAAGAAAAGTAATAAAGTAAGGAAAAGCGTGAAGGGACCGGCGGCCGGAAGGCCGCCGGTTTTTTGAAGACAGTTTTTGTACTCTTGTCCTCACAGCACATTTATGATAGAATAGATGTAATTAAAGAAAGGGGGTTACGTTATGCAGGCTTACAAAAAGATCGATTATGCAAAGAACAAGGATGTGGTGCTGCGTTATGTGCCGGGGCATTTCATCACGCCCAATTCGCATGTAAACTACTACATGGATCTGAGCGACATGAAGGCCAGACAGAGAGAGGCGCGCGCTACCGGCGAAGAGCTGGCGGAGCTGTACCTGGCTTCGGACGTGATCGACACGATCCTCTGCTTAAACGGCATGGAAGTGGTGGGAAGTTATCTGGCCAACAAGCTCACCAAGGCCGGGATCATTTACGCAAACAGCCACAAGACCATGTACATCACCAGCCCTGAGTAAAATACCAGCGGCCAGATGATGTTCCGTGAGAATATCGTACACATGATCCGCGGCAAGAAGGTACTGGTGCTCATCGATGCGGCGACCACCGGCGGAACCTTGAAGAGTGCCCTTGGGACCCTGAAATTCTATCAGGGGAGCGTGGTGGGCATCGCGGCCATCTATTCCGTGGCCAGGGCCATCGACGGCATCGAGATCCGCTCCCTGTATTCCTTGAAGGATCTTTCGGATTATGCCAGTTACAGTGCGGAGGATTGCCCTCTGTGCAAAAACGGTGTGACCGTTGACGCGATCTGTAACGGTTTCGGCTATTCCACGATCTGAGCGAAAGGCTCGAAAGGATAACTGTCGGGGAATATGTTCTTATGTAAACGCCTTTCACACTGTGGAGGGCGTTTTTGATATTCTTCGCAGCCGAATCGCTCACTTGCTGTGCGATTACGGCCAAAGACTTATAGCGCGAGATGGGTTTTTCCCATCGACACAGGTACACGGATGAGGCCTGCAACACCGCACTGCCTGCGAAGTACACGATGGATGAGGGCAAGAACCAGGTAGTGCTGTATGCGAAAGTGACCGGCACCGGCAGCTACAAGAGCGATACTTCCAAGGTTGTAAGCTTTGTGCTCTACAGAGCTGAGGAAGGAAAGATCGACCTGACCAAGGCCAGGATCGTGGATCCTGCTACCGGCAAGAAGCTTGGAAAGCAGGAATACAGCAGAAGAGCCGTGGAACCGGCCATTAAGGTACAGGTAAAGGTCGGCAAGACCTGGACGGATGTTGATCCGAAGTATTACACTGTCAGCTCCTTTTTTTGCAATCCTCCTGTTTTTTTAGTAACATTATATCCGCATGTTATGGCGCCGGCTGATTCAAAAAGCGGGCATTTTTTTACATTTGCGTTCCTAACGGGTTTTTGTGCTATATACTGAACACTTTTTTGAAGTGGTAATATGAAATACTGATTTATCACCGGTATCATTTGGCAAATTCGCTATTAGATACAAAATTGAAAAAAGGGACTTAATATTTTAGTTGAGTTTCATGAATATATAAAATAGAATAAGAGGTGAAAGATTAAAGCCGGATCGGCGTAAATTGCAATTATGGAGGAATGAAGTCATGCCGCCCAGCCACCACAGCAGCAGTCATCACAGCAGCAGCCATCACAGTTCCCATAGCTCTTCTCACCACTCGAGCAGAAGCCATTCAAGTCATTCCTCGAGTCATCATTCTGTTAGCGCTCTCATGAGTTGTCGCCCGTCTGACCTGTCAATATGTCACGGTGCTGCTCTTGTTCCTGTCACCGGGGCCGAAGCCCCGGCGCCTTGTTCGTAAGTCATTTTGTTGTTAGAAGCTCGTGCTCCAGCACGTACTGGACCATGTGGTCATCGATCAGACGCTTCTGCTTCTGAAAGGCGTAGATCAGCGACTTGTCGCAGATCCGGTTGATCATCCGCGGGATACCCGTTGATGCGGAGTGGATGACGTCCACTGCCTTATCGGTAAACACATCCTGTACCCCTCCGGCGTGTTCCAGATGGGAATGGATGTAGTGTTCGCTCTCTGACCGGTCCAGATGCGGGAGCGTGCAGTACACATCCACCCTCTGGCGGATCGCAGCGTAGCGCTGGAGTTTTAATCGTTCGTCCCACAGTTCGGTCTGTCCGACCAGGACGAGGGCAAGCGGGCTCATGGAATCAAAACGGTAGTTGAGCAGGAAACGGAACTCTTCCAGGGTCTCCTTTTCCAGCAGATGGGCCTCATCCAGGACACAGACGACCTTCTTGTGCTGGACGCCCCTGATGATCTCGATCTGTTGCTGCAGAAGGCGCTTGGAATCCCC